>JAFZNL010000360.1 GCA_017550925.1 Lachnospiraceae bacterium
GGAAGAATTGATTCTGTATGTCCAGTGGAAGAAGCAGGAAACCCAGGTTACAGGCAACCCGGAGACAAGCGCGGATCCTGGCAAGAATACAGGGGGAGGCACGTCTGATCAGACGAAGAATGAACCGACAGTCAAAACCAAGGCGGCAAATCCGCTGAAGATCAAAGGGAAGACTGTATCCATCAAGCAAAAGAAGATTCAGAAAAAGAAGCAGCAACTTGATGTATCTAAGTTGATATCCGGTACGAAAAAGGGACAGGGGCAGTTGGCTTTTAAGATTGTTTCCGCCAAGAAGGGTTCAAAGAGCTACAAGAAGAAGTTCAAGATCCATTCCAAAACGGGGAAACTGACGGTGAAGAAGGGGCTAAAGAAGGGAACGTATAAGATTAAGGTTTCGGTAAAAGCAGCAGGCAATGATGCGTATGAAGCGTCAGAGTGGTTGTCCGTAACGTGTAAAGTGAAGATCAGATGAGGGATAATCAAAGTTTTTTAGGGTTTGCCAAAGTTTTTTAGGGGCAGTCAGTAGGGGCTGGCGTAAAAAAATCCCATCTTTTTTAGGGTCTTTCAGTAGGGTTTGGTTTTAGGGTTTTTCCGTAGGGGCAAACTTTAGGGGATGAGAGGATCATATAACAGAAGTTTGCAGGGCTCGGTATCAACCGAGCCCTGATGATATCTTAGCGTTAGGCGGTCGTGGGTAAAGAAGGTGGTGAGTGAATAACAGATTGACAAATCTCAAAATGGTGCTACAATCAAATTACCCATCGGGTAATTTGTTAGAGGGCGGAATCATTGAAAATCAAGTATGCAAATGGAAAAGTTGAACGATATTGTACTAGTATTAAGGCTGCGACGAAGTTGTTTGGCGGAGACAAAAGGTTAGCTAAAAGCCTCTTGGCTAGAATTAATGCCATTGAGCAGGCAGGCGTGATTAAAGATATTATTGTTATGCCAACGTTTCGCTTTCATAAGCTGCAAGGAGATTTAAAGGAGTATTTTGCTATCGATGTTAAGACATCAAGGGACAAGTGGAGAATAATTTTACAGCCCCTTGATGAAAATGAAGAACCGTTTAATCCATTAAAGATTGATGAGATCGCAATGACAGTGAAAATAGTCGAGATAAGAGAGGTGAGTGCGCATTATGAGTAATTATATTGAATATAATGATAAGATAGCGTTTCATCCCGGATATTATCTTAAGGAGATAATCGAAGAAAGTGGTCTTACGCAGGAGGACTTTGCCAAACGAATGGGTACTACACCTAAAAATCTTAGTATATTGATTCGGGGTGAACAGAATTTATCCATCGATATGGCTTCAAAACTGTCTAGAATGCTTGGGACAACTATTGCATATTGGCTTGGATTACAGCAAGCATATGATGAAAAAGTCGCAGAATTTCTCTCAGAGGAAGAATTGAAACGGGAGAGAGAAGTTTTTAAATTGATTGATTATAAATACTTTATAGATAATTTTAATTTTCCCAATTTACCTCGTAAGGTAGATGAACAAATCAAATGCGTTAGAGAATTTTTGGCGGTATCATCCTTGACAGTTTTGCAAGAACGCAATTTAGCGGTCAGTTATCGAAGTTATACAGAAGAACCAACAATGTCAAATGTTGTGAATGCTAATGTAATGGTTCAAATTGCAATTAACAGAGTGTTGAAAACTGAAACGCCTAAATTTAATAGGAAAAAATTTGAAAAAGCAGTATTATTCGCTCTGTCTCAGACGAAAAACCATGATGGCTTCTTATACGTTGTAAAAAAAGCTTTTCAGGATGCAGGGGTTGTTTTAGTTGTACTTCCAAACTTAAAGAACTCAGGGATATATGGGGCAACTAAAAAGGTTGATGGTAAAGTGCTTCTTATGGTGAATGACCGCAGACATTATGCGGATACTTTTTGGTTTACACTTTTTCATGAGATTGGTCACATTTTGAATAGTGATTTAGGTATAACGTTTAAAGCTGAAGCAGAGGACGAAGCTGATCAATATGCAAAAAACATGCTGATACCTAGGGAAAAATATGAAGAATTTATCGATCAAAACCACTGCTTTGATGAGAGAACAATTGTGGAATTTGCAGAATCCATTAATCAGGATCCGGGAATAGTGTTGGGAAGGTTGATGAAAGATGAAATAGTTGAATACACGGAGACATATTTGTCCAAAAAACTTAGGCATACTTATAAAGTTGTGATTGTATAAGAGTAAAAACTCCATTAATGTATTCACGTATCCATTCTGCGAGAATGGCTACAAAAACTGAGATTCAAATGTATAACAACATAGTTTCAGGACGGTTTTGAGGTGAACGAGATGGCTGATATAAAGTATACAATTAAAAAAGGGCAAAAACCTACTGAACGTAATCAACGCCTAAGTAAAAAAACGAGGGTATTGGCGTAACATAATAGAAAAGGGAACCCGTATAAGGGGAAGTGAACTGGATAGGAACAAAACGTAATCAAGGCTTGTCGGGATTGACAGGCCTTTTTATAAAGGTTGTTTGGGTATATGGAAGCGATCATGGAGCGTACTGTTTGAATTATAAGAAAGCTTGCATATTAGCCAAAATGATATATGATATAATTAGCTAATATGAAAGCGAGGTGATAACTATGATTGGTAACACGGCGACGGCAACAGCAACGGAAATGCAGAATAACTTTGGCAGATATCTTGCCCTTGTTCAGGGAGGTAACGAAGTCATAGTTACAAGGAATGGCAAAGAGGTTGGGCGTTTTATACCACGATCGGCTGCTGTATCATATTTAACAGATTCTCTTACAGGAATTCTAAAAGGTGAAAGTGATATCGAAAAGGCAAAGGAAGAAAGGTTGAGGGAAAAGTATGAGGTTACTGATTGATGGGAACATCCTTCTGGATGTTTTACAGAGACGAGAACCCTACTATGAAGATTCGACAATTGTTTGGAAAATGTGTGAAACCGATCAAGTGGATGGATTTGTTTCAGTATTGACGTTTGCAGACTTAGTGTATATTATGCGTAAGGAACTGGATGCAGAGTTGATTCGTGAGGTTTTTGGGAAACTGTCATTAATTTTTCATTTCGAGGATTTGAAGGCATCTGATATAAACAGTGCTGCAGACATGCTATGGGAAGATTTTGAGGATGTAGTGCAGGCGGCAACAGCAAAAAGAATTCATGCAGATTATATCATTACAAGAAATGTGAAGGATTTTAAGAAGAGTGAAGTGGTGGCACTTACACCTGCGGAATTCCTGGCAAGGCATTTCCATTATTGATGAGGATGCAGATTATAAGCTGCATGAGTAGCATAAGGGAATGGAAGTTACGCGGTAGGCGATGGTTGAATCGCCTTCCGTTTTTTGTGACCAGATAAGTGGTGAGGGATTGATAACCCGGTGGAAAAATCTGCCGGGATGTGGTATAATCGTTTCTCGTAAGATTTTGATATAAGGTGGATACTATTATGCCAAGAGAAAAACATGTAACTGATGGTGGTAAAGGCGTTCAAAAGCACGGCAGCGGCCTTGGCGGCGGCCCAGTGGGACGTGCCGACGGCTATAGCGGAAGAACGGGTGGTTCCTCCGGCGGTCCCCAGCGTGATGGCGGTTCCGGCGGTGGCGGCGGAATGATGAAGATCATCATTCTGATCGTGGTCCTGCTCCTTGGCGGCGGTGGCGGTGGTGCTGCACTGCTTTCCGGTGGCGGTGGCGGCGGTGACGGATATACGACGCAGCAGAGCAGCTATGATACCACGCAGACCACACAGACGCAGGATACGTCGAGCCAGACAGTTACGCCGGGACAGACGCAAGGGGCGAGTCAGTCGTCATCTTTATCTCCGGCAGCTTCTTCCGGCAGCATTTTTTCCATGCTGACAGGTATGTCCTCTGTTAATCATGCAACTCAGGGGTGGCAGGACGGCAGCAGCAATACCGGTAACCTGAACCGGACCGTGGATGCTGCGGCAAGAGAAAAGCGCACTGTGATCAAAGGGAATGGCACGGATACCGTCACCATCATGGTTTATATGTGCGGTACGGACCTGGAGAGTAAGAGCAGCATGGCTTCCAACGACCTTGCTGAGATGTGCAATGCCAATCTTTCAGACAATGTGAATATCATCGTTTATACCGGCGGCTGCAAGAGCTGGCATACTCAGGGCATCAGCGCACAGACCAATCAAATCTACCGTGTGAAAAAGGGTGGTCTGGAACGTCTTGTGGATGATGACGGCGCCAAGAGAATGACGGATCCTGATACGCTGTCGGCATTTATCAAATTCTGTAATAAAAACTTCCCGGCAGACCGCATGGACCTGATCTTCTGGGATCACGGCGGTGGATCTATCAGCGGCTATGGCTATGACGAAAAATATGCAAGCCAGGGCAGCATGGACCTTAGCGGCATTGACAGGGCGCTGAAAAACGGCGGCGTGACCTTTGATTTCATCGGTTTTGATGCCTGTCTGATGGCAACCTTAGAGACGGCGCTGATGCTGGATCCTTATGCAGATTATCTGATCGCGTCTGAGGAGACGGAACCGGGTATTGGCTGGTATTATACTAACTGGCTGACGGAACTTTCCGCTAATCCTTCCATGGAGACCATTGAGATCGGCAAAAACATCTGCGATGATTTCGTTACCACTTGTGATCTTCGCTGCAGGGGACAGAAGACTACTTTGTCCGTGATCGACTTAGCTGAGTTGTCAAGGACGGTTCCCGCTGTCTTTGCGGATTTTGCAACGGATACTGCTGACATGATCCGGACAGAGGATCAGTATGCCGAGGTCAGCAACGCCAGGGCAACCACCAGGGAGTTTGCGGTATCTTCCAAGATCGATCAGATCGATCTGGTGAATTTTGCATCGAATATCGGCTCCAATGAGGCAGATGCCCTGAAGGCAAAACTGCTCTCAGCTGTAAAATATAACAGAACATCTTCCAACATGACCAATGCTTACGGCGTATCCATTTACTTCCCGTACCAGAAGACCAGCAAGGTACGGCAGGCAGTGAGCACCTATTCGGCCATCGGTCTGGGAGATGAATACAGTAAATGTATCCAGTCCTTTGCAGGCATGCAGCAGGCAGGACAGGCAGCAGGCGGCGGCGCAGGCAGTCCTTTGGGATCTCTGATGGGACTTCCTTCTTCAACTGGCAGCGCGTCTTCTGGTGTGCAGGTATCCGGTTCGGATGCAATCGGCGCTTTGTTGAATGCCTTTATGACCGGCGGACGAGAAGTACCGGGGATGGATGCGGATGACGCCTCCATGATGCAGGATGAGAGTTTGTTTGACGCACAGAAGGCGTCGGATTATATTGCAGTCAATCAGTTTGACCAGTCGGCATTGACCTGGACGGAAGAGGATGGAATGCATCTTCTTTCCATGCCCAAGGAAAACTGGCAGAAGGTACAGACCCTTCTTGTGAATATGTTCTATGATGACGGAGAAGGTTATATCGATCTGGGGCTGGATGATCTGTATGAATTTACCGAGGATGGCCGTCTCATCGGTGATACCGACAATACCTGGCTTTCCATCGATGAACAGCC
>JAFZNL010000361.1 GCA_017550925.1 Lachnospiraceae bacterium
CGGGAGAGGCAGCAAAGGAGGCCGAGAAAGAAGAGCAGTATCGCCAGATGGGATTGCAAAACGGCGAGCAGCTGCTTTCTGAGCTGGCTCAGGTACATGAGGAGGGCATGATCGATGAACTCCTTGGCCAGGATGACGGACTTGATAAGCTTCTGAACAACTATGTCGCAGGTATGGAGGACGTAGGTTATATCAGCGAGATCGGCGAATCCACATGCAAGGTTGATGGAAAGCAGGTTATCGTGGATGTGGATATCATCGGTACCCTCACTGATTCTGACGGAAATCCCAGAAAGGCGTATGTTGAGATGATCTTCGATGCCAAGGGTGAGCAGATGTATCCCGATCTGGCAGTCAATCCGAAGTACACCAGTTCTGAGCTGATGACAAAAGCAGGTCTGAACACACTCCTTGGTATGGGCGTAACTTTTACGATCCTGATCCTGATCTCACTGATCATTTCCAGCTTTACGCTGATCGCCAAGGTTCAGAACAAGCCGAAGGAGAAAGCTGAGACACCGGCGGCTGCTTCTGTAGATAACGCAGTAAGACAGATCGTAGCAGGTGAAGAACAGCAGGAGACCGATGATACTGAGCTGATCGCAGTTCTTGCAGCAGCGATCGCAGCTTATGAATCTGAAAACGGCGGATATGTCAGCCCTGACGGTGTTGTGATCCGCAGTGTCAGAAAAGTCAACAGAGCAAGAAGAAATTACGTCTAGCACATAAATTCAGGAGGAATTAAAAATGAAAAACTATACCATTACCGTAAACGGCAATACATATGATGTCACTGTAGAAGAGGGCGCAGGCGGCGCAGTAGCAGCAGCTCCCAAGGCAGCACCGAAGGCAGCTCCCAAGGCAGCAGCTCCTGCTCCGAAGGCAGCAAGCGCAGGCGCAGGTTCTGTTCGTATTGAAGCAGGTGCAGCCGGCAAGGTATTCAAGATCGAGAAGAATGTAGGCGATGCAGTAAAGAAGGGTGATGCAGTTGTTATCGTAGAAGCAATGAAGATGGAAATCCCTGTTGTTGCTCCTTCAGACGGTACTGTAGCAAGCATTGACTGTGTTGTAGGAGATCCGGTAGAAGCAGGTGCTCTGCTGGCAACTCTGAACTAAAACGGAGGTCGCTATCCATGGAGTATATTTCAAATACGCTTGACAATCTGGTACACCAGACAGCGTTTTTCAATCTGTCCATAGGTAATGTGGTCATGATCTGTGTAGCGCTTGTTTTTCTGTACCTGGCGATTGCGCATGATTTCGAGCCCTTGCTCCTTGTGCCTATCGCATTTGGCATGCTGCTGGTAAATATCTATCCCGATATCATCATGAGTATCGAGGATTCTCCCAACGGAACCGGCGGTCTGCTGTATTATTTCTATCTGTTGGACGAGTGGTCCATCATGCCGTCCCTGATCTTTATGGGTGTCGGCGCGATGACAGACTTCGGTCCCCTGATCGCCAATCCGAAGAGCTTCCTTCTCGGTGCGGCAGCACAGTTCGGTATTTTCGCTGCATACTTTGGCGCCATTGCCATGGGCTTTAATGACAAAGCTGCTGCAGCAATTTCCATCATCGGCGGTGCAGATGGCCCGACTTCCATCTTCCTTGCCGGTAAGTTAGGACAGACGGCACTCCTCGGACCTATCGCAGTGGCAGCTTATTCCTACATGTCACTGGTACCGATCATCCAGCCGCCTATCATGAAACTTTTGACAACCAAGAAAGAGCGTCAGATCAAGATGGGTCAGCTTCGTCCCGTTTCCAAACTGGAAAAGATCCTGTTCCCCATCATCGTTACCATCGTGGTGTGTCTGATCCTGCCGACCACAGCTCCCCTTGTAGGTATGCTGATGCTTGGTAACCTGTTCCGTGAGTCCGGCGTTGTTCGTCAGCTCCAGGAAACAGCCAGCAACGCGCTGATGTACATCGTAGTTATCATGCTTGGTACTTCCGTAGGTGCAACCACTTCCGCAGAAGCATTCCTGAACTGGGATACCATCAAGATCGTTGTTCTCGGTCTGGTAGCATTTGCTTTCGGTACCGCAGCAGGGTGTCTCTTCGGTAAACTGATGTGTGTCATCACCAAAGGCCAGGTTAACCCGCTGATCGGTTCGGCAGGCGTTTCCGCGGTTCCTATGGCAGCACGTGTATCCCAGAAGGTGGGTGCGGAAGAAGATCCTTCCAACTTCCTTTTGATGCACGCTATGGGACCTAACGTTGCCGGCGTTATCGGTACCGCAGTCGTTGCGGGTACATTCATGGCAGTATTTGGTGTATTCTGATTGATAAATGGACGGAAAGTCACATGAAAAATGCTTGCATTTTTGCATGTGACCTTACGGACATAACAAACATGAGCACATAGCGCGACAGCGCGGGTGCGAATGTTTGCAGGATCGCGGGAGTGCGTAGCACGGAGCGATCCGATATCAATTGATCATATATATGTATTATGGAGGAAAAATAGAATGGCAGAAAAGAAACCTATCAAAATTACAGAAACCATTCTGCGTGATGCGCATCAGTCCCTGATCGCAACCAGAATGCCTACCGATCTGATGCTGCCCATTATGGACAAACTTGACAAGGTCGGATATCATTCCCTGGAGTGCTGGGGTGGTGCTACCTTTGATGCATCCCTTCGTTTCCTGAAGGAAGATCCCTGGGATCGTCTCCGCAAGATCAAAGACAGAGCAAAGAACACCAAGCTTCAGATGCTCTTCCGTGGTCAGAACATTTTGGGATATCGTCCTTACGCAGATGACGTGGTAGACGCTTTCGTAGAAAAATCCATCGCTAACGGTATCGATATCATCCGTATCTTCGACTGCCTGAACGATCTTCGCAACCTGCAGGAAGCAGTAAACGCTACCAACGAGATCAAAAAACGCGAGGGCAGAGGCCATGCACAGATCGCTCTTTCCTATACATTAGGTGATGCTTACACCTTAGAGTACTGGGCAAAGATGGCAAAAGATATTGAGAACATGGGTGCAGATTCCATTTGTATCAAGGATATGGCAGGACTTTTGGTTCCTTACAAGGCTGCAGAGCTTGTTAAGACCCTCAAAGAGAACACCAAGCTGCCCATCCAGCTGCATACCCACTATACTTCCGGTGTTGCTTCCATGACTTACTTAAAGGCAGTAGAAGCTGGCGTAGACGTGATCGACTGCGCAATGAGCCCGCTGGCTCTTGGTACTTCCCAGCCTGCTACCGAGGTTATGGTTGAGACCTTTAAGGGAACAGAGTATGATACCGGATTTGATCAGAAGCTCCTTGCTGAGATCGCTGATTACTTCCGTCCGTTCCGTGATGAGTGCCTTGAAAACGGCCTTCTGAATCCGAAGGTAATGGGCGTTAACATTAAGACCCTTCTGTATCAGGTACCCGGCGGTATGCTTTCTAACCTGGTATCCCAGCTCAAAGAGCAGGGCGCAGAAGACAAGTACTACGATGTACTTGAGGAAGTTCCCCGCGTACGTAAGGATCTCGGTGAGCCGCCTCTGGTTACCCCTTCATCTCAGATCGTTGGTACTCAGGCTGTATTCAATGTCCTGATGGGCGAGCGTTACAAGATGGCTACCGACCAGACCAAGGATATGCTTCGTGGAAATTACGGTCAGACCGTAAAGCCCATGAACGAAGATGTTATCAAGAAGGTTATCCCGGGCGAGAAGAGAATTACCTGCCGTTTCGCAGATACCCTCGAGAACGAGATGAGCAAGCTCGAAGAGGAAATGAAGGAATGGAAGCAGCAGGATGAGGACGTGCTTTCCTACGCACTGTTCCCGCAGGTTGCTGTTGACTTCTTTAAGTATCGTAAGGCACAGCAGGATGGCGTTGACCTGACGAAGGCTGATACCGCAAATGGGGCATACCCCGCATAATTTAGATTCATAATTGAGTGACAATGATGCCCTCCCCATAACGGGGAGGGTATGTCGCCTAAAGGAATATTTAAAAAAACAGGGGGACTATCATGAAAAACAAAAACAGAGTTGCCTACGTGATCATGGCAATTGGACTGATCCTTTTATTCGCTGCTACAACGGCTCTGTCCACAGCGGATATCGATCCGGAAAACTACTCGCCGAAAGTTTACGCCACAGCTGCATCGCTTCTTCCGCCGGTGATCGCCATCGTTTTGGCACTGATCACAAAGGAAGTGTATTCATCATTGTTTGTGGGCATCGTAGCCGGCGCAGCACTGTATGCCAACGGTAACTTCGAACTGCTGATGAATACCATGCTCTTTAATGACGAGGGTGGAATGATCACCAAGCTTTCCGACAGCTGGAATGTGGGCATTCTGGTATTCCTGGTATTTTTAGGGATCCTTGTGGCGCTGATGAACAGAGTCGGCGGCTCCGCAGCCTTCGGTAAGTGGGCATCAGCCCATATCAAAACCAAGACCGGCGCGCAGTTGGCAACCATAGGACTCGGCGTATTGATCTTCATCGATGATTATTTTAACTGCCTGACCGTGGGTTCAGTTATGCGTCCCGTCACCGACAGACAGAAGATCTCCAGAGCAAAGCTGGCATATCTGATCGATGCAACCGCAGCGCCTGTCTGCATCATCGCGCCGGTATCCAGCTGGGCCGCAGCAGTCACCTCATCCGTTCCCGAGGATTTTGAGATCAACGGATTTGCCATGTTCCTTCGGACCATTCCCTATAACTTTTATGCCATTGTTACCATCGTAATGATGATCTCCATCGTTTTGATGAGATTTGAATTCGGTCCCATGAAACTTCATGAAGATAACGCGGATAAGGGAGATCTGTTTACCACAAAAGAGCGTCCTTACGGTGATGCCAAAGATGAAAAACAGTCTCCTGACGGAAAAGTCATGGATCTGATATTCCCGGTAGTAGTCCTGATCGTGTGCTCCATCATCGGTATGGTCTATACCGGCGGTTTCTTTGACGGTGAGACTTTTGTGAATGCCTTTGCCAATGCAGACGCTTCCATGGGACTGGTATTCGGCGGTATCGTGACCCTGATCATTACTTTCTTTTTCTATATGATCCGCGGCGTGCTGGATTTCAAATCCTTTACGGAATGCATTCCCGAAGGCTTCAAGGCAATGGTAGCGCCCATCCTGATCCTGACCATGGCGTGGACCCTTTCCGGTATGACAGGACTTTTAGGCGCCAAGTATTTTGTGCATGACCTGGTGGAATCCTCCGCAGGATCTTTGCATATGTTTCTTCCTGCATTGATCTTTGTAGTATCTTTGTTCCTTGCATTTTCCACAGGTACCAGCTGGGGAACCTTTGCAATTCTGATCCCCATCGTGACCAATGTGTTCGGTGCCAGCGCAGATACTTACGAAATGATGGTCATTTCCATCTCTGCCTGCCTGGCAGGCGCTGTCTGCGGCGATCATTGTTCACCGATCTCAGATACCACCATCATGGCTTCGGCGGGCGCGCATTGCGATCACGTGAATCACGTTTCGACACAGCTGCCTTATGCGCTGACGGCTGCAGCAGTATCCTGTGTGGGTTATCTGATCGCAGGCGTATTAGGATATAATTTTGAAAGCACCATGGCACTGATCGCACTGCCAATCACCGTTGTATTGATGATCGCAGCAGTGATCGTGATGAAGAAAATGTCATCCGGTAAGGTGGAGAATAAAGCCTGACAAAGAAGTTGTAATAAAGAGGGAAGTCAGCGAAGCTGACTGAAGAGGGGATCGTTACGAAATGCTATATCATTGTAATGTTATATCATTGTGATTTTTTTCTGTGCACAGGAAGTTCTGCCAGAATCACGGCAGCAAGCACCAATCCGCAGCCGATCAGTTCACGGATGGTGAGCATCTGATGCAGGATCACAAAACCGGCAAGTAATGCAAATACCGACTCAAGGCTCATCAGCAGCGATGCGATGGCAGGGTCGGTATTTTTTTGTGCAACGATCTGCAGGGTATAGGCCACGCCGCCGGAAAAGACGCCGGCATAGAGGATGGGGATCGCAGCTGAGCGGATATCAGCAAAGTTTGGTGTTTCAAAGAGAAACATACCGATCATGGCGATGAGGGTTGCCACAAAAAACTCTGCATTCGCCAGAGCAACGGTAGAAGATACACGCCTTGAAAAGTGATCGGCGCTCAGGATCTGCAGAGAGAACAAAAGGGCGCAGAGCATGACAAGGGCATCTCCTTTATCGATGGTAAAGTTTTCTTTGACACTGATCAGATAGAGTCCTGTCAGTCCGATGACGACGCAAAGCCAGATCCTGAGGCCCGGGCGTTTTCCGATGAAAAATCCAAGGATCGGAACTAAAACCACATAAAGTGCCGTGATAAAACCGGCCTTTCCGGGAGAAGTCTGCAGCATTCCGACCTGTTGGGCGATGCTGGCAGCGCCAAGGAAAAAGCCGCAGCAAAGGCCGCCGAGCAGGGTTTGACGCAGATTGTCAGATGTATTTGGGATATCATCATCCCCCGCGGCCATTTTTGCGCCGGTGGTTTTGTCCGCAGCACAAGCGTTATTGCCGCGCCTGACCATAATAAATGTAACCGGCAACAGTACAAAGGTAGATAAAATGTATCTGGTGCATACAAAGGTCCAGGGACCTACATGCTCCATGCCGACGGTCTGCGCCACAAAGGCGATACCCCAGATGAAAGCTGTCAGTAACAATAATAGGGAGCTGATGATTTTGATCTTATCTTTTTTCATAACAAAGAGGAGTATACCTTTTTTTCATCGGCGCGTAAAGGAATTTTTCCATTCTTTTTGCCTGTTTTTTTGTTCTGACTGTCTTGACGAAACAGCGAAAATACCCTAAAATAACAGTTGTTACCAACCTGTTTCAGGATGTCTCTTTCGAGCACAAATAATCATTAAAATTTCTACGGGGGTTTACCATGGCAAGAAAAATCAGCATCACACAGGATGTGATCATCAATGCGGCATTTGAGCTGGCCAGGGAAGAAGGGTTAGAGGCAGTCACGGCAAGGAGGCTTGCCACGAAAGCAGGCTGTTCCACACAGCCTATCTTTCGCGTTTATTCCAAGATGGAGCAGCTGCATGAAGAAATCTTTGAAATGACGGTACATTATTTCTCTGATTTTTATGAATCCGGCAAAAACGCGGAAAAGCTGTCCGACAAACCTTTTGTACAGTTCGGACTTTTGTATATCGCATTTGCGGAAAAGGAGCCGAAACTCTTTTCCATGCTGTTTTTATCAGGAAACAGATACGGAAGAAGTTTGTATGAACTGCTGAACGGTTCTACCGGCGCCTTTGCAACGGAGATGAACCGGGCAAAAAATGCAGGCGTCAAAGATCCGGGCGCACTTTTTATGAAAATGTGGATCTTTATCCACGGCGCAGCGTGCATGTCTCTGACCGGGGATTACGATTTGCCGAAAGAAGAGACACTGCGGCTTTTAGTCGATACTTATGATAAAAATGCGAATTAGAAGGAATCGGACTGAAAAACGATCTTTCGTATAGCAAAAGAGGAAACTATGGCAGAGCAAAACGGAATCGGCATCACGGGGTATCAGACGCCCCAGCCGGAAAAGCGGGATCTGATCAGTATCATGAATGAAAAGTATCCCCGCATGAGCAAAAATCATAAAAAGATCGCGGCCTACATTGAGGAGCATTATGAAACCGCTGTTTTTATGACGGCGGCCAATCTCGGCAGGCAGCTTGGCATCAGCGAATCCACGGTGGTGCGTTTTGCATCCGGGCTGGGATTTGACGGCTATCCCAAATTCCAGAAAGAGCTGGAGCGCTGGGTACAGGGAAAATGGAATAATGTGCAGAGGATCGGCGCCCAGTTCCGGGGCAGTTCCCAGTCGGAGATCTTGGATGCGGTGCTGAGAAGCGATATGGATAAGATCGCGGATACCATTCAGAACTTAGATGAGAAAGCCTTCTCTACAGCAGTGGATATCCTGCTTTCAGCCAAGCATGTTTATGTGCTGGGACTTCGTACCTGTGAACCCCTGGCGAACTTCCTGGCTTTTTATCTGTCGCAGATCCGGGGAGACGTGATCCAGCTGAGGACCACCTCCATGAGTGAGCTGTTTGAACAACTGATCCATATTGACGGAGAAGACGCCATCGTGGGTATCAGTTTTCCCAGATATTCCATGCGGACCTTAAAGGCCCTGGAATTTGCCAATGATAAAAATGCGAAGGTCATTACCCTGACCGACAATATCCATTCCCCCATGAATCTCTATTCCTCCTGCAACCTTCTGGCAAGGTCGGATATGTTTTCCATCGTGGATTCCCTGGTTGCGCCTCTGTCCGTCATCAATGCGCTGATCGTGGCGCTTTGTGTCAAGGATCCGGAAGGAGCGAGGAAAAACTTAGAGGCCATTGAGTATGCCTGGACCAATTACCAGGTTTACCAGCATGATGAACTCAATTTCCTGGATGACGACCTGTTTGAGGTGCCGCAGGATGGGGAAAACGGAGCACCGGAGTGATAGTGCATGAGTGAAAGCTTACAGATCATCGTCATCGGCGGCGGCGCAGCCGGCATGATGGCGGCAGTGACTGCAGCGGGAAACGGCGCGAAGGTCACCATATGTGAACAGAATGAAAAACTGGGGAAAAAGCTGTTCATCACAGGCAAGGGAAGATGCAATCTGACCAATGAGAGCGACAGCAGAAACCACCTGTCCCAGGTAGTCAGTAATTCCAGATTTTTATATAGCGCGGAAAGCAATTTTGATGCAGCGGGTGTCTGTGCCTTTTTCAGCGGACTTGGCCTGAAACTGAAAACGGAACGGGGAAACCGGGTTTTTCCCGAAAGCGATCATTCCTCAGATGTGATCAGGGCATTGGAGTACGAATGCAGGCGCCTGGGCGTGAAGATCATGCTCAATTCCAAAGTAAAGGCGATCCTGACACAGCATTATTTGCCGGATAACCTGACAGAGCAGGTTGGTGATACAGAAAAAAACAGGAATAAGGCGGTGCGTCAGACAGCCTGCACAGGCGTTGTTTTGGAAAACGGCACTAAGTTGCAGGCAGACAGGATCATCCTTGCAAGCGGCGGCGTTTCTTACCCTTTGACCGGCGCAGATGGCAGTGGCCTTGACATGGCCAGGGAGAGAGGTCACAGCGTGACGAAGCTGTATCCGGCACTGGTGCCACTGGTAACAGAGGAAAACTGGGTGACAGATCTTGCGGGACTGTCACTTCGCAATATATCGATCACCATCAAAGACGGTAAAAAGAAACTCTATGAAGATTTCGGCGAAATGCTCTTTACCCACCGCGGCGTCAGCGGTCCGGTGATCCTGAGCGCCAGCAGTTTTATCACAAAAGATTTAGAGCAGGGAAAAAAGCCTGATCTGATCATCGACTTAAAGCCTGCCCTCAGTGAAGAGGTGCTGGATAAACGGCTCCTTCGGGAGATCGAAGATGCAAAGACAAAGCAGCTGAAAAATATGATGGCGTCGCTCCTTCCGCAGAGCCTGATCCCTGTGGTATGCGAAAGGGCTGGCGTTTCGGAGCAGACAAAGTGCTGCGAGCTGAGCAAAAAGCACAGGCGGGCGCTATTGGAAACTCTCAAGGGACTGCATCTGACCATTACAGGAACGGAAGGGTTTGCCCAGGCTATCATTACCCAGGGCGGCGTCAATACAAAAGAGATCGATCCGAAGACAATGGAGTCCAAGATCGTGAAGAACCTGTATTTTGCCGGAGAATGCATCGATGTGGATGCCCAGACCGGCGGGTATAACCTGCAGATCGCCTGGTCTACGGGATATGCAGCGGGACAAAATGCTGCAAACACGATAGGAAGTAATTGAAAAATCGCTTAAAAACGATCAGTAAAAAGATCAGAAATATAAATTCA
>JAFZNL010000362.1 GCA_017550925.1 Lachnospiraceae bacterium
ACGCGAAGCAGGTGCAAAAGCAGCGAAGCTGCGGGTTTTGTGGTCAGCCTTTCACAGCTTGCAAATAATGTCTGAACTGCGAAGCAAAACTGCAACCTGCTGAGCAAAACGCACACGCGTCAGCGGGTGCATAAGCAGCAAAGCTGCGTGTTTTGCGAACAGCGTTGCAGGTCTGTGAATAAATCAAATAATAAATAATCAGCAAATTAAAAACCGCCCCAACCAATCGGTCGTGGCGGTTTTTCGTGAGCCATCGGGGACTCGAACCCCGGACAACTTGATTAAAAGTCAAGTGCTCTACCACCTGAGCTAATGGCCCTTGAACTGGGCTAGGCAGATTCGAACTGCCGAATGCAGGAGTCAAAGTCCTGTGCCTTACCGCTTGGCGATAGCCCATCAGGGTGGATAGAGGGACTCGAACCCTCGGCCTCCAGAGCCACAATCTGGCGCGCTAACCAACTGCGCCATACCCACCATATCAGGAAGCGGATATGATCCGTTTCCAGCGTGCCCGAAGGGATTCGAACCCCCGACCCACGGCTTAGAAGGCCGTTGCTCTATCCAGCTGAGCTACGGACACATAATCGTTCTCATAACGCCTTGCCGGCAATCGGGCTATTCACCAAACGGGCAATGAACCTAAGCCTGCTTAACATATGCCCGTTTTTTGTTTGCAAAATCCCTTGCGGGTTAGCAAACATAGAGAGTATAGCATAAACTTATTTCAGAAACAAGTCTTTTTTTATTTTTTTTGCCCAAACCCGGAAAATCCTCCGGCAGGGTATGGAATTTCCGTATTTTTTGTGGTAGTATTAAAAATGCACTATTTTTGTATTTATAGGAGGAGATTATGAAGACGAAAAAGAAACTTTTCGTATCGCTTGTACTGGGCATGCTGATCACCATGAGCAGCTATGTTGCAGTATTTGCAGCAACCTTTACACAGGGCGCACAGACGTCGAACTCGGTTACCATTGCCATTGATCCGGCTGGTGATCAGATGGCATCATTGAGCGTTTCTCTTGAAAGATATTATTCCAGTGAGAACGCGAATGGTCCTGTACTGGCAGAAACAGCTATCGCAGCGAATTCGACATCCTATACTTTTGGCAACCTGCTTCCGGGTACAAAGTATACTGCAAAAATTAAGTACACTACGATCAGTCGATATACAGGTCGTGAATCTACACCTTATTCTCGCACAGTCTATCTCACCACTCTTCCCGGCAAGGTAAGCGGACTGCATCAGGCAAAATGGTGGTACTGGAATCATGACTGTGATTTTGAATGGGATAAGCAGGATGCCTGCAAATATGAATGGGTAGCTTATCAAAAAGGCAAAAAGTCAAAACAGATTGCGAAGAGTACAACACCCACTTATAGCAACAGTGGCAGATTCAAGGTTAAAAACAACAAGATGTATACTGCAAAAGTTCGCGCAGTTGCAACCATCGATAATATGACCTATTACGGTGACTGGTCTGACGAAGTGTATATGTTCACACAGCCCATGGTCCTTGACAAGGGTGGTATTACCATTGACGGCAGCGGAAAGATGACCGTGAAATGGGAAAAAATCGATGGCGTAGACAGCTATGAAGTCTATGTATCCACGAAGGAAAAGACCGGCTACAAGAAAGTTGCCAAGGTAAAGAGCAGCAAAGGCTATGCAACCATCAAGAAGCTGAAAAAGAAAAAATTCAAATATAACAAGACCTACTATGTATATATCGTAGCGAAAAAGAAAGTAAAGGGCAAGATCTGCACCAGCGGAAGGCATTATACGAAGATGTATAAGAAAGGCTCTCTGACGACTCGCTGGACATTCGACTGATGAGCCGGTAAAAGCGGTTAAATATATTGGATTTAGCAACAAAAAATAAGTTACTGACAGGGGATCCCAGATGAAGAAAAAATTCAGACAACTGACGGCAGTCCTGATGGCATTTGCCCTTCAGGCAGGTAGCCTGATACCCATGGCGGTTACAGCATACGCTGATACTCTTTTAACGGAAACGGCAGATGCTGCAGATGCAGTAGAAACGGCAGAGGAAACGCTTGTTTCCGTTACGGAGGATTTTTCCGAATCCATGGGTCTGCAGGACGATGCAGAGCAGTATTTTGAAGAGGAAACGACGGAAGAAGAAACCATTGAATCGGAAGGCGTTACGATTTCCGGTAACGGTTTTTACACTCTGCGGTTCTTTGATGATGAGGCCCATGGCGGCGCTGAGCTCTTTGCGCCCCATACGACAGATCAGACAGGCGTTGGTTTTAAGACGGCGCTGCCCGCAAGCAGCGCAGCCGGAAAGCAGGCGAACAATATCGTGCGCCATGGCTACAGGATCAAAACCTGGCATCTGTATCATTACGAAGACGGTGCAAGGGTGGATGACGGTCTGTTTTCAGATCTGTCTGGTTACTATACCGGAATGAAGATCGCCAGCAAGGATGCAACGAAGTATGTCTACAAGATCGAAAGTGATATCGACCTGGTTGCAGTCTGGGATACAGAGCCCTATACCTACAGCATTGAGTATCAGAACATGACCGGCACAAACTGTGATTTCTATGACAGCGATCACTTGGCCGGCAAGATTAAAACTGAATTTGACGTCAATACCGCCGTCAATCTGTGCATCCCCTATCGTAAGGGATACCTGTTTGACGGATGGTATACAGACGCCGCTTTTACAAACCGCATTACCCAGATTCCCACGGGCGTTGTGATCGATTCCGACGAAAACTGCTCTGTGGCTCCCTATGTGGTTTATGCAAAATGGCGTACACCTTCTTCGGAAAAAGTAAAGATCTCTTCGCTGAAGAATTCTAAGAAGGGCGTGGTAAAGGTCAGCTTTGCCGCAGTTCCCGATGCGAAGAGCTATGAGATCGCTTTTTCCACAAATAAGAGTTTCAAGAAATCCGTTACTTCGTCCATTATTACGACGAAGGCGGGCACGGTTTCGCTGACCAATCTGTTAAAGAAAACCTATTATGTCAGGATCCGCGCCTTTGCCGCAGACTCCCTTGGAAACCAGACCGCTGGAGGCTGGTCTGAGAAAAAGTCTGTAAAGGTCAAAAAGGGCGTCAAGGAAGTCAAGGCAAAAAAAGGTCTGATCAAGCTTAGCAAGGTGGAGATCAAGAACGGCAGCTTCCATCTGAAGGCAAAGGCGCCGAAGCGTCTGAAGAGTTCCGATGTGAATTACTATGTAGTGACAGTAGATCCCTTCAGCGGCAAGGTATTAAAGAAGATCCGCGCCGTAGCAAAGACGCAGGCCATTGACCTGACTCTCCCTGTCAGGGAAGGTGATGATGTCAGCGCTACCGACCTGATCCAGGGAAAATACGCCATCGCGGTCAAGAACGGAAAGAGCTATAAAGTGGTGACAAACGCAGCTTACATCTCCAATCCGGAAGGCGCAGCAGGTTATACCGGCTCATTCCCGACACCCATTTCCAAAAAAGGTCTGCAGGGACATAACTATGGAAACATCAAGCACTATTTTACCAATGTATTTTTGAATGAGTTTTTCGATGTGGGCAAGAATCCTTCCAGCGCCTATCGATATAATGGCAATGTCTATTACTTTAACAGGGCGGCGATCCGGGGACTTGCTGCCGATGCAGCCAGCTATAATAATAAAGGCATTGTTTATTCAGCCCAGTTCATGCTGAAATGGCCCGGCAATGAGTACAGTTACTTAGTTGCCAAGGGTGCCCGTACCAGCGGCCGCGCTTATTACACCTTAAACGGAAAAGATAAAAAAGCCCGTGAAACCTGGGAAGCGCTCTTTTCCCTAATGGCAGAATATATGGCCAATGAAGGCGCACATATTGATAACTGGATCCTCGGTAACGAGGTCAATGTGGGTAACTCCGCAGCAGGCTGGTACTACAGAGGAAACTTAAGCCGCTCGGAATTCATGCAGCATTATGCATCCACTTACAAGACGCTTTACTATGCGGTCAGAAGCCATTCCGCTAACTCCAGGGTTTATATCTGTACCGATCACACCTTTAATGACCGTGACGGTGACTGGGGAGCAAAACCTTTTATGGAACTGTTTAACAAGACCATCAAGGGTTATAACAAGAAGATCAACTGGAACCTTGCGTACCACGCATATCCGGCGATCCTGACCAGTGCTGCAACCTGGAATGATGCTTATACAACGAACAGCTTAGGTTCTGAGTTCGTGACGCCGAAAAACCTGAATATCCTGACGGATTATGTGAAGAGTAATTACGGCAAAAATACCCGCATCATCCTTTCCGAACAGGGCTTTACCGCTATCGGTGCAGGAAACAGCGAAGCCGTGCAGGCTGCCGGTGTTGCCTATCTGTATTACAAGGCTGAGTTCAATGATATGATCGACGCCGTCATCTATCGCTCCTACACAGATGACGCCGGTGAAGTGGCACAGGGTCTTGCCTTCGGTCTGTCCAACAGAGCCACCAGCTGGAAAGTATTCGTGAACATGGATACGCCTCAGTCCACGAGTTATACAAATGGCCTTCTGCCTGTCATCGGCGCAAGCTCCTGGTCATCGATCATCAAAGGCTGGGATGAGAGCAAGTTTAAGAAGATGAAATAAGAACAAATGCTATATCTGAAGGACCATCGCATAAAACAGGTGCGGTGGTCTTTCGAATGTATAGATGATAACCCGACATGAAACGGAAAACAGGGGATATAAAATGATAAGAGGGGATGAGAGGCATACAATGGAAAAACTGATCGCTATTACTTTTGATGACGGACCAAATGTTCAGATCACGCCGAAGGTGCTGGATATTTTAGAAGAATACGAGGCACCTGCCAGCTTTTTTCTGGTAGGAGAACAGATCACGGAGGAAACCATACCCATTGTACAGCGGGAAATTGACATGGGATTTGATATTGGCAATCATTCCTTTACCCATGGGCACATGGACCAGATGCCCATTGAGGAAACACTTGACGAACTTCGCCGGACCGAGGAGAGGATCAAAGCCCTTACCGGGAAGGACAGTGTTTTTTTTCGGCCACCGTTCTTTGATTATAATGACGAGATGTTGGAAAAAGTGGACTTTTGCTTTATCACGGGTCAGGCTTGTGAAGACTGGGATCCCGAAGTTACAAGGCAGCAGCGTATCGAAAAGATCATGACACAGGCCTGCGACGGCGCTATCGTGCTGCTGCATGACCTGCATTATAATGACATCACGGTTTCTTTGCTGGGTGAAGTGATCGACAGGCTCAGGGATGAGGGCTACAGGTTGGTGACGCTGACGGAATTGTTTGCGAATAAGGGTGTGAATCCGAAAGGGGCCGAGGTTCGCGGCAAGGTGTATGAGGTAGTTCCGTAGAGTGATGCATGATTAGGCATAAAGAAAATGCGTTTTTTGCGTTTGTTAAACAGAGATTTAATAACGCGATTTGAACAAAGGAGGCGTAGTTATGGCATTTTTACAAATGTTCCCGGCGGAAGTGGCAGCTGTCATCAAGGCATTTTTGTTACTGATCCTTGCTTATATCGTAGCAGGCATTGTCAGGGGACTGATCCTGAAACTGATCGATAAAACGGGGATCAAAGGCTGGCTTGACAAATCCAATCAGGGGGATCAGCTTCGGGGATATATCGGAAAGCTGGTTTATCTTTTGGTTTTTTTATTGTTTGTGCCGGGGATCTTTACCCTGCTTGGCATCAGTCAGGTAGCAGATCCGCTGCTGCGGCTTCTGTCTCAGATCTGGGGTTATGTGCCCAATATCCTGGCTGCGATCATCGTCCTTTTGGTGGGCACGCTCATCGCTAAACTGGTGCGGCAGCTCCTGGTGCCTGTTTTTGTGAAGTTTGGTCTTGACAAGCTCCAGGAAAAAGCAGGTCTTGAAACGGATGAGGAATCCCGTCTTTCCGTGACGGCAGCCTATGTTGTTTATGTGCTGATCCTGATCCCTGTTATTGTGGTTTCCCTGCAGGCACTGGGGATTGAAGCGATTGCATCCCCTGCAATTTCCATGTTGTCGACGATCTTTATCTTCATTCCCAATATTGCTGTTGCTGTGCTTGTGATCATCCTGGGCGTCATTCTTGCTAAGCTGGCGCGCAACATTATCCGCCAGATGCTTTCATCTTCCGGCATTGACATCAAACTCCAGAAACTCCTGGGTGAAAAGGGCAGGGGTTTTGTCCTGTCTAAGGTGGTATCCGAGGTAGTTCGGGTTGTCATCGTGATCTTCTTTGTGGTGGAAGGGCTCAACGTCCTGCATCTTTCCGTGATGACTAAGTTCGGTGCTTCCCTGATCGATTATATGCCATCCGTTCTGGCAGCGCTCTTGATCCTTCTTGCAGCGGTTCTTGGTGCAGATGCAGCTGAGAATGCGCTGAAAAAGAGCGGGCTTACTGGCTTCGCATTGATCGTACGGATCACCATTATGACGGTTGCAGTCTTTATGATCTTAAGTCAGCTGGGCATTGCCGAAGAGATCGTGACCAAGGCATTTTTGATCATCGTAGCTGCCCTTGCGGTATCCTTTGCTGTGGCTTTTGGCGTCGGCGGAAGGGAATTTGCAAAGAAACAGCTGGATAAACTGGATCAGAAGATCGAGGACGCAAAAGAGAAAGAGTCAGAGGCGGAAACCGGAGCAGATGCTAAAGCACAGAAAGAAGAATAAAAAGCAATTGTATCATCGACGCTTTTGTAGTAATATTGAAATAGTGACCATCGAAAAACTATTTTTCGATCAACAACACACAACTTAAGGGAGGATAATTATGAGGAAACAGACAAGACAGATCAGCAGAGTCCTGATCACAGTGATCGTAGCAATGTTGCTTGGCATTATGATGGTAATGCCTGTATTTGCAAAGACCAAGACAGTAAAACCCAAGAACATGTACATCAAAGCCGGTGTTGCTGACAGCACCATTATCAAGAAGGCAGCGGCTGTGAAGACCGGTACGACCAAGGTGGTGCTGCCGTCCAAGCAGGCTTGCGTTTTGAAGTTTACGGCACCGAAGTCGAAAACCTATACGTTTACTTTTTCCGGTTTAACACCGTCATCAAACTATCCGCTTTCACTTGGTTTCTTTTCTTTCCTGACCAGGGTTTCACCGGGTGTGAATACACTGAAGATCAATACGGTAAAAACTCAGGGCGGTTCAGAGCAGATCCTCAAGTACGGCAGCAAATCCGGTTATGAAGGATACCTGACCAGCAGATATGGCAAGATCAAACTGAATAAGGGCGAGACTGCATTTGTCTATGTTGCAGCACCCCATGGAAAGAGCGTTAATTGCAAGATCAAATAATAATATATAAAAAAGGAGAAACATCATGAATCTTTCACCACTTCAGAAAACCAGATACGAGTATCAGCCTAAGCTTCCCGGAATGCTCAGAGGCGGCATTTCCGAGATCTGCGTAAAAGACGGCGCAGCAACCCAGAGCGTAGCTGATCAGGACAAGATCCAGGCACTTTTCCCCAATACCTATGGAAAGCCTGAGATCACCTTCCAGAAGGGCGCAAATACTTCCGCAGCGAAAAAGCAGGTAGTAGGCGTGATCCTTTCCGGCGGACAGGCACCGGGCGGACACAACGTAGTTTGTGGTCTGTATGATGCCATCAAAGCAACTGATAAGGATAATGTGCTCCTTGGCTTCAAGGGCGGCCCCAGCGGACTGATCGAAGATGATTTCATCGAGTTTGATGATGAGTACATCGATGCATTCCGTAACACCGGCGGTTTCGATATCATCGGCTCCGGCCGTACCAAACTTGAGACGGAAGAGCAGTTCATGATCGTGACCGAAGTTGCCAAAAAGCATGGCCTGACCGCAATTGTTATCATCGGTGGTGACGATTCTAATACCAATGCTGCAGTTCTTGCTGAGTACATGGCAGCAAACAACACCGGCGTACAGGTGATCGGATGCCCGAAGACCATCGACGGCGACTTAAAGAACGAAGACATCGAAGCTTCTTTCGGATTTGATACTGCAACCAAGACTTACTCCGAGCTCATCGGTAACATCGAGCGTGATGCAAACTCCGCAAAGAAGTACTGGCATTTCATTAAGGTTATGGGCCGCAGTGCTTCCCACGTAGCACTGGAGTGCGCACTGGAAACCCAGCCTAACATCTGCCTCATCGGTGAGGAAGTGGCAGCAAAGAAAATGTCCCTTTCCGCTATCGCTGATTACATTGCAGATTCCGTAGAGAAGAGAGGCAACAACGGCGAGAACTTCGGCGTGGCTATCATTCCCGAAGGTATCGTAGAATTCGTTCCCGAGTTTTCCAAGCTGATCGCTGAGATCAACGAGCTTTTGGCAGGCGAGAAGACACAGCAGTTTAATGATCTTCCTGACTGGGCAGCAAAATATGACTTCATCAAAGGCGGTCTGACCGCTGAGTCCTTCGCAGTATTTGATATCCTGCCTCAGTTCGTACAGCAGCAGCTCTTCCTTGAGAGAGATCCTCACGGTAACGTTCAGGTTTCCCTGATCGAGTCCGAGAAGCTCTTCTCCGAGATGGTAAAAGAAAAACTGGCAGCAAGAAAAGCTGCCGGCACCTACAAGGGCAAATTCGGAACCCAGCATCACTTCTTCGGTTATGAAGGAAGATGTGCATTCCCTTCAAACTTTGATGCAGATTATTGCTATTCCCTTGGTTATAACGCATTCATGCTGATCCAGTATGGCTACACCGGATATCTTTCCAAGGTTTCCAACCTGAGCAAGCCTGCAGAAGAGTGGGTAGCAGGCGGTATGCCCATCACCAAGATGATGAACATGGAAAGAAGAAACGGTGAGGACAAGCCCGTTAT
>JAFZNL010000363.1 GCA_017550925.1 Lachnospiraceae bacterium
CAACCAGTTCGAGGTGATGAAGCGTCTGTATCTGGCGGACCGTAAAGTAGAGAATATCATTTTTGTGGACGATTATCTTTCCCTGATCATGCAGCGTCCCGAGCTGGGCTTTTCACGGGTCGGCTTCATGACCAGGAAGGAGTGCGATAACCTGGTAGCCAGGATGCGTTCGGATTCCATCATGGATACGGCGCGGTTTCTGGGGATCAGCGAGGAGAGAGCCTTCCTTCTGTATATCAGTCTGGAGATGATGAACCGGATCATGGAGCTTCTGGAGATCCGGATGATCTGGGCGCCGGCGGTATGTCTGTGCGACGGTATCGGATATGAATATGCGGAGAAGAACCGCCTCATCAAGCTGGATCATGATTTTGAGCAGGATATCCTGGCCTGCGCAAGGAACATTGCAGAGAGGTTCAAGGGCAACGAGGCGCGTACCGAGCTGATGGAAAGCACCGCGCTGAAGATCTTTGACAGCACCAAAAAGGTGCACGGCTTAAAGCCCCGCCACAGACTGCTGCTGCAGCTGGCGGCAAGGCTGAACGACTGCGGCAAGTATATCAGCATGTCCAACGTGGGTGAGTGCGGCTACAGCATCATCATGTCGAATGAGATCATCGGTCTTTCCCATACGGAACGGGAGATCGTTGCCAATATCGTGAAATACAACCGGGCCGATTTTGAATACTATTCCGCAGTGCGGACACAGACGGCGCTTGACAGGGATTCCTACCTGATCGTCGCCAAGCTTTCGGCAATCCTGAAGATCACGGACGGTCTGGTCAGAAGCTACCGCGAGAAGTTTTCCGAGGTTAAGACCACCCTCAAGGACAGAGAGCTTACCATTGTGATCCATACTTCGGAGGACCTGACATTAGAGCTGGGATTGCTGGGTCCCAAGGCGGACTTTTTTGAGGAAGTGTTCAACGTCAGAGTGAATGTTTTGCAGAAACGCATCTGAGGAAAGGAATTCCATTATGACGAAAAAGGGCAAGACGGAAAAAGCAGAAAAAGAAAAGAAGGGAAATGTAAAGGCCAAGATCAAGGACTTTACCGATCCTTCGCTTTACACCAACCGGGAGCTTTCCTGGCTGCTGTTTGATAACAGGATCTTAGGAGAGGCAAGGGATAAGAACAATCCGCTGTTTGAGCGGCTGAAGTTTCTGAGCATCACCGCCTCCAACCTGGATGAGTTCTTCATGGTCCGCGTGGCATCCCTCAAGGATATGGTGCATGCCGGTGTCAATAAAAGAGACATTGCAGGCCTTACGCCGGAGGAACAGCTTACCCGGATCTATGAGGCAACCCATGATCTGGTGGATATGCAGTATTCCACCTATAACCGGAGCCTCGTGCCCCAGCTGGAGCACAGCGGCCTGCATATCATCGGTCATCACGAGACTCTTTCCATGGAACAGCATGAGTATCTGGACCGGTATTTCGACGAGAATATCTACCCGGTGCTTACGCCCATGGCAGTGGACTCCTCGCGGCCGTTCCCGCTGATCCGAAACAAGTCCCTGAACATCGCAGCACTTTTAAAAAAGAAGGGCGGCGGCAAGGAGGACGTGGAGTTTGCAACGGTACAGGTGCCTTCGGTGCTGCCCCGGTTCATCGAACTGCCGGGAGATCTTTTTGCCGATGAGATGAAGAACCATGTGATCCTTCTTGAGGAGATCATCGAGCAGAATATCGATAAGCTGTTTTTGAATTATGATGTGCTCTGCGCACATCCCTACCGTGTCATGAGAAACGCGGACCTTACCATTGACGAGGACGAGGCTGAGGACCTCCTTGAGGAGATCGAAAAGC
>JAFZNL010000364.1 GCA_017550925.1 Lachnospiraceae bacterium
CAGGTTCTTTTTCCGGCTCTTCTTTCGGCTTTTCCTCCTCTACAGCCGGCTCTTCAACGGTCTCTTCCACCGGCTGTGTCACTTCCGGCTCCTGTGTTTTTCCACAGCCTGAAAGCATGCTGCCGATCAGCGCTGTTGCCATGATAACGGTGAGCAGTTTTCCTGTGATATTCTTTTTCATAATTGTCCTCCGAATTTATCAATCGTTTTTCGGCTCTGTATTGTCATACCGAATTATGCACTATCTGATGATCCGTTTTATAGCATTTCTTACTTCACAATGGTTATGATATCCGTCAAAATGTAATGGAACAACGGATATGAGGTATTCTCATTCTCAATGTATCCGCTGCGAAGGTCTATGGTATCAGAGGGATTATCCGGATCCGTTCCGGTATAATTGCCCTTGAACACAATGACCTCATTTCCCCGGCGGAACTTATCGATTGCCTTATCCATTTCCTTCTGGGTACCGGGAGCGGCAACCTGCAGGTTCAGATCATCCATCTCAATCCAGTCCTCTTCAAATCCGGCAGAGATATCATTCCCGTGAATATGACCGGATACTACGGACTCAATGGTCTTGTTGGTCATCAGGGCCTCCACTGCAGAAAGCACATAGGGTTCCCAGCAGATCCTTGCTGAGACAAGAGACGAACCCGGCGCCACTTCTGACATGCTCTGGCCCCAGCCCACAAAATATACGCCGCTGCCACCATTTTCATTGGCCTCTTCACAGGCAATGGCAGGACCGATGGTATCGGTATGCTGGGAGATGATCACACAGCCATCCTCGATGAGTTTCTTCGCCGCACTTTTTTCCTGGGCAAAACTGCTCCAGGTTTGGGTATAGGATACGCGCATCACGGCCTGAGGAACGACAGATCGAACCCCCAGCAAAAATGCGGTATAGCCGGAAATCACCTCTGAAGTCGGGAAGGCTGCCACAAACCCGACAATAGCCTGGTCAGATGAAATGAGGCCTTCATCGATCATCTGTGCGATCTTCATACCTGCTGCGATCCCGCTGACATACCGTCCCTGATAAGCCTCGCCTTTAAAGGTATGGTAGTTTTCCGGTACGGTCACACCGTTCATATCCATATAAGAAGTCTGGCAAAACTGCGTCTTGGGATATTCCGGCGCCAGCTTCATGACCAGCTCACTATAACCGTTGAAAAAGATGATGTCACAGCCTTTTCCCGCCAGATCCCGCAGGGGTTCTTCCATCTCATCGTCCAATACATTACTGCATGTCAGGATCTCCACTTTCTCTCCATATGCCTTTTCCAGCGCATCCTTTGCCAGGGAAAAGTTATAGGTATAGGGCGTGCTCTCATCATTATCATAGACAAAGCCGATCTTCAAATGGTCCCGTCCGCCGGTTAAATTCAACATGCGGAAACTGCAGACGAAAGCAGCCAGCACGATCAGACAGGTCAGCGCAGTTGTGATATATACCTTTTTCATGCCTTTGCTCCTTTCTCTTCTGCATTCAGTTTCTCTTTCTTATCATCCGGTTTCTTTTCGCTCTCTGTCTTTTTCTCCTCACTCTTCTGATCGCCGGCCTTATCTTCCGACTTTCCGTCCTTCATCTCGGCTGCCTGGATCTTCTTATCCTCTTCCACGCGGCGCGCCAGTTCTTTCTGTGCTTCCTGATCCGCCTGCTGGATCTCCGCTCGTTTCTGTGCATAAAGTTCTTCCAGGTTGATGGTGCCCTTTTCCACAAGGCGCATGAAGGCGTCCAGCACATCGGGATCAAACTGGGTGCCCTTTCCGCGGGCCATCTCAGTCATGACATAATCCGTATCCATATGGTTGCGGTAAACACGGTTTGATGTCATGGCGTCAAAACAGTCCGCCACGGCAATGATCCTGCCAAACAATGGGATGTCTTCTCCCTGCAGTCCCTCCGGGTAACCTTTCCCGTCGTAGCGTTCATGATGGAATTTGGTTCCGTCTACAACGTGCTCTACCAACGTAAAGTCCTTCAGGATCTCCGCGCCTCTTACCGTATGGGATTTCATTTTTGCATATTCATCATCCGTCAGACGGCCTACTTTATTCAGCACGCTGTCAGGAATGGCGATCTTGCCGATATCGTGCATCTGTGCAGCTTTTCGCAGATTAGAAAGCTGCTTATTGCGTTTCCACCAGGGGAAGATGTTCATTTCCCTTGCGATCATCTCCGAATACTCCGCCACACGCATGGAATGCTGATGGGTACGCACGTCCTTGGCATCGACGGCGTTCGCAATCGCCATGACGGTTTCGTTTGCCATATTCAACTTGATCTGCTGCTGGTTCAGCTGCCTTTGTACCACCAGCCAGGTAAACCAGATCAGGATCATGGATAAAAGCGTCAACATATAGAAACCAAAGAATGGGCGCTCATAAAACTCGCCTTCCTTGACAAGTTCAAACTTGCGTTCCTCTAAAACCCTGTCTCCCGCGCAGTCAAAGATAGCCAGATGGAAGGTATATTTTCCTGCCGGCAGATTAACATAGATAATGTTGCTCAGGCTGTTCTGAGGCTCGATGGTCCACTGGGAATCATAGCCCTCTAAGAAGTAGCCCACATTGGGCTCCTGGATGGTATAGTTCAAAATCTCCGGATCCAGTTCGATACGGCTGACGCCCTGCCCCACCGTAATGGCGCCCTTACGGGCCAGGGGCTGCTGCAGACCGTCCAGCTTCACGCTGGCCAGCTGCATTCTGTAGGAACGGACATCACTGTTGTATTTTTCCACGTCGATGACATACACGCCGGTATCACAGGGCA
>JAFZNL010000365.1 GCA_017550925.1 Lachnospiraceae bacterium
GGAGGAAGAAAAAATGAAGTTTTACATTTGTGACCATTGCAAAAATGTGATCGTGAAGATGGAGGATAAGGGCGTACCGGTATCCTGCTGCGGAGAAAAAATGCGGGAGATGGTAGCCGGCCAGTCCGATGGTGCTGCTGAAAAGCACGTGCCCGTGATCGAGAAGGACGGCGCTAAGGTGAAAGTTTCTGTCGGCAGCGTAGCACATCCCATGTTGGAAGAGCATTCCATCCGTTTCATCGTGATCGAGACCAAGCAGGGTTTTGCAAAGAAGGATTTAAATCCCGGCGACGAGCCTGTTGCAGAGTTCGTACTCAGCGATGGCGACGAACTGGTAGCAGCCTATGAGTATTGCAATCTTCATGGACTGTGGATGGCACAGGCGTAAAAAAGAGAGTGAGATTTGTCAACGAGTAAGCATATAGACAAGATCTGCATCGCAGTGGGTATTGTGATGCTGGTCATTACCGTGTTATTCATAAATGGGAAAAGCCTCGGGATCCAATCCGTTGTGGATGAGGATTCGGAGGCCTTCGAGGATTCCGCATATTTTACAAAAAACGACAGATTGAAGGACTGGGATACCTCGGATGCCACGACCATCACCCTGAATGACAGCAAGGCAAAGATCAAAGGAAATGGCGCATATCAGAAAGGGAACCAGGTTGTGATCGCAGGAGGCGGAAAATATGTGCTGACCGGTAACTGGGACGATGGCAGCATTGTCGTGGAAGCCAATGAATCATCAAAAGTGTACCTGATGTTAAATGGCGTCACTGTAAACTGCTCTGATAACGCTGCGCTGATGATCAAGGAAGCGGACAAGGTTTTCCTGACCGTAAAGGACGGCAGCGCGAACGCTTTTGTCTCCGGCAGTGATTTCAGCGAAGAGGCCATGGAAGACGGGGTTGGTGGAGCCATCTTTGCAAAGGATGACCTGACGATCAACGGTAACGGCGTACTCACAGTCATCAGCGATTATAAACATGGGATCGATGCCAATGACGATCTGGTGATCACAGGTGGCAGGCTTTCCGTGACTGCGGAAAAAGACGGGATCCACGTCAATGATTCCCTGCGCATCATGGATACGGAGTTGTCTATCGATGCGGGAGATGAAGGGATCGCGGTAACGGGCGACGAAGGTTATCTGTATGCGGAGTCCGGAAATATCTCCATCAAGTGCAATGATGATGCGATCCATGTGGTTTCTGAGGTGACCATCGCGGGTGGCGATTATCAGATCAGTGCTGCCGATGACGGGATCCATTGTGATCAGCATATCCTGATCGAAGGCGGCTTCATCAAAATGCCGGAGTGTTATGAAGGCATGGAAGCCGGTATCATCGATGTGACCGGCGGAAACCTTTTGATCTATCCTGCCGACGATGGCATGAATGCTTTTGGCGATGATCCCTGTATTACCATCAGCGGCGGCAGTACCGTGATCATCAACGAAGATGCAAGAGATGCAGACGGACTGGATTCTAACGGTAATATCTTCATTAACGGCGGAGAAGTCTATGTAAGCCTGCCGGGCGGCGGCAGTAACAATGCCATGGACTTTGGAAGTGAAAACGGTGGGATCTGCGAGATCAACGGCGGGACCGTACTTGCCTGCGGCGGCAGTATGATGATGGAAGAGATGTCAGATACTTCCGCACAGTGCAGCGTGCTGTATAACCTGACAGAGTCTGTATCGGATGGCAGCGTAGTCACGCTGACTGATGCAGATGGTAAACAGCTGTTTACCTACGAGGTACCCGTCGGATTTAATTCTCTGGTACTCAGCCTGCCGGAAATGAAACAGGGTGAAACCTATAATTTGCAGATGGGATCGCAGACAGAGGAGATCACATTAGGCAGCGTGACGACACTTTATGGATCGCTTGGGGGATTTCCCGGCGGCGGACCCGGCGGTCCGGGAGATAGTTCATTTGATCAGGATGGCGGTCCGAAAGAACCACCGGCTGATGGTGAAAAACCGGAGAAACCGGATGATAATTGAAACAACAGAAACAAAAATATATTTACAAGGAGGACAACACTATGCCGTTTATTGACACAAAAGTAAGCGTATCCGTATCACCGGAGCAGGAAAAACAGTTGAAAGAAAGACTGGGACAGGCAATTTCCATCATTCCCGGAAAGAGTGAAAACTGGCTGATGCTTTCCTTTGAGGACAACAAGCATATGTACTTCAGGGGCGATAATTCCCAGCCTGTTGCCTTCGTGGATGTGAAGATCTTCGGTGGACCGAATCCCTCAGCCTTTGAAAAAATGACTGCAGAGCTGACGGAGATTTTCGGGGATGTGCTGGGCATTGCGCCGGACCATATGTACATCCGTTATCTGGGATCTTCTGATTGGGGCTGGAATGGAGGAAACTTTTGAAACTGTATTTCGCACCCATGGAAGGCATTACGGGCCGGATTTTCAGAAATACATATGAAAGCGTTTTTACGGGGCAGATTGAAACATATTTTGCCCCGTTTATTTCGTGTGCTGACAAGAAAGGGGTTTCGCGAAAGGATCGGCGGGAGCTTTTGCCGCAGAACAATCCCGGGATTCGGCTGATCCCCCAGGTACTGGAAAACAGGGCGGAAGAATTCGGTTACCTGGCGCAGGCATTAAAACAGCTCGGCTACGACGAGATCAATGTAAATCTTGGCTGTCCCTCTAAGACCGTAGTGTCGAAGGGACGGGGCGCAGGTTTTTTGAAAGACCCGGAAGCTCTGGACCGTTTCCTGGAGGCTGCTTTTGAAACCTGTGAAAAAAGTAAGCAGCGGCTATCTATTAAGACAAGGCTTGGGATGGAAGAGACGGAAGAGTTTGAAAGACTTTTCGAGATCTATCAGCGCTATCCCTACAGCGAGCTGATCATCCATCCGAGACTGCAGAGAGATTATTATAAGTTTCCTGTCCGGACGGTCTTTTTTGATGATGCCTGGGAGAAGAGAAAAAACGATCAGGTAATCTACAATGGCGATATCACTAAGTGCAGTCAGATCGCCGCGCTGAAAGAGAAGTACCCGGGCATGCCTGCGTTGATGATCGGGCGTGGATTTTTGATGCATCCCTATCTGGCACAGATGATACGGGAGAGTGAAGAAACTGAAAATTCCGGATCGGATCAACCCTCACCCGAACACGTCAAGAAACTCTGGCAGTTCCATGACAGTCTGTATGCGGCGTATAAAGAGGAAATGCCGGGTATGAAGGTGGTCCTGTTCAAGATGAAGGAACTGTGGTTTTACTTAGGGGAGAGTTTTCCCATCACCGATGATGAGGCGGGAAAACGCCATAAAAAAGCGCTCAAGCAGATCCGAAAAAGTCAGCGTTATGAGGATTTTGACGGGGCGGTAATGCAACTTAGACAGGGCTGATCGCTAATATATTAGCAATTATTGACGTTTTTTGTGAAAATTGCTAATATATTAGTAGTGGAGGCAACAAGCATGGAAAATTTTGATCAACTGTTATATGCACCGTCAGATGTGGCACTTGAGCTGGCAAAACGTCTGAAGGGGATCAGAAAAAGAAAGAAAATTACACAACAAAGGCTTGCGGCACGTAGCAATGTAAGTTATGCATCGCTTTGCAGGTTTGAACAGACAGGACAAATTTCGTTAGAGTCATTTATCAAACTGACCATGGAACTGGGCGTGATCGATGAGGTCAAGGATCTCTTTACACGTCCGGTTTATTCCAGCATTGAGGAGGTCCTGAATGACAAACGATAAGAAACTGGAAGTGTTCTATCATGGAAATCCTGTCGGATATCTGGCTGAAACGCCGGATCATATGATCGCATTCCAATATAGTGATGAATGGCTTAAAGCCGGTTTTTCCATCAGTCCGATATCACTTCCACTAAATGCGGGTGTGTTTGTCCCGCCGGAAAAATGTCGTGACAGGTTCCGTGGCTTATTCGGAGTCTTCGCGGATAGTCTACCTGACAGTTGGGGTGAACTTTTGCTTGACAGACACCTTGGCACCATGGGGATTGCAAGAGGGGATATATCAACCCTGGACCGGCTTGCGTATATCGGAAGATCCGGCATGGGTGCGCTGGAGTATTATCCGTCAAAAGAGTCTGATTTTTATATGGATGCAGCAGGACTGAATTACGATCAGATTTCCAAAGAATGCGAAAAAGTATTATCATCGAAAGAAACCGACCAATTGGATGTGTTATATCGGCTGGGCGGATCCAGCGGCGGAACAAGACCGAAGATCTTGCTGAAGGAAGATGGAAAAGAGTGGATCGTAAAGTTCTCGGCAAGTAAAGATCCGGCGATCAGTGGCAAGCGGGAATATGATTATTCACTATGTGCAAAAGATTGTGGGATTGTCATGACCGAAACAGCGCTGGCGGAGTCGGCTGTTTGTGAAGGATATTTTAAAACGGTCAGATTTGATCGCAAGGAAGGCGAGAAAATATTCAGTATAACAGTTTCGGGTCTTCTTGAGGCAGATTTTCGCGCACCGTCATGTGACTATGCTACAATTATGAAATTGATCCGTATGTTAACAAAAGATAATGCCACGGATAAAGAACAACTGTATCGGGTCATGTGTTTTAATGTACTGACACATAACCGGGATGATCATACAAAGAATTTCTCCTTCCTATACACAAATGACGGAGGATGGAGACTTGCGCCGGCATACGACCTGACCTATAGCGATACTTATTGGGGAGAGCATACGACTTCCGTATGTGGGAAAGGAAAAGATATTACGGAAAAAGACCTCATAAAAGTAGGAACGGACGCCGGACTATCAACATCTCTTTGCATAGAGAGTTTGAGTGAGATACAGGATAAGATCAGCAGCCTCAGTCAATATTTAGGAAATAGGAAGTTCCACAAAGTAGCAAAGATGAAACCGGCTGACAGGATTGCAGAGATCGGTACAAAGAAAAAGGGATCATAACAAAGAAGACGTTGAATACTTAAGAGCACAGGACCAGGCGTCCTGTGTTTTTTTAGCCATTTCTTATCATGCTCATTTAAGAATCAGTTAAGAAACCGGCAAGAATGAGATTAAGACTTTTGGGAAATTGCGTTTTATACTGTGCTTAAGATCAAGTTTAACCCGATAACAAGTTCGAGATAAGGAGACGATTATGAAAGAAATGAGCACGCAGACAAAAGATGTGATCCTGCAGGCAAAGGATCTGTCTAAGACTTTTTCCAACGAGTCCGTTCAGCAGCATGTACTGAAGAATTTAAACCTTTCCATATACAAGGGAGATTTCACGGTAATTATGGGAAATTCCGGTTCCGGCAAGAGCACACTTTTATATGCGCTCTCCGGCATGGACAGACCGACCCTGGGCAGCATTACCTACTACGTTGAGAATCCTGGCAAGGCTTTCAAAAAAGGAGCGAACGGAAGTGGGATTGAGATCTCCGGTTTTTCCAATGACAAACTGGCGCTGTTCCGAAGGGATTATGCAGGATTTGTTTTCCAACAGAACTACTTAAACGACACCATGAGTGCCCTGGACAACGTGATGGTCAGCGGACTATTAAAAAACAGAGACCGCAGGGCATTGGCCACAAAGGCAAGAAAACTCCTCGGACGGGTTGAGATCAATGATACCGATTGCAAAAAGTTTCCCACCCAGCTTTCCGGCGGACAGCAGCAGAGAGTGGCAGTGGTCAGAGGGGTAATCAACGATCCGAAGATCCTGTTCGCGGATGAGCCTACCGGAGCGCTGAATTCCCAGAATACCACCAACGTGCTGGACATCCTTACGGATTTAAATAACGAAGGACAGAGCATCGTCATGGTAACCCACACCATCAAGGCAGCGGAACGGGGAAACAGAGTGATCTACTTAGCTGACGGCGTGATCGCAGATGAGATCGACCTGGGAACCTACCTGGGAGATTACAAGGATGACACCAATCCGGACAGACAGAAAGCAATGGAACGTCACAATAAGTTAAAAGATTTTTTGCAGAAACAAGGATGGTAGCGGTGAGTAGCAGGCACCGAAGGAGATTTGTCCAAAATCGCATCTGTAGCGAAGCAAAGCTAAGATTTTGGACAGATCTCGAAGGGGACTGCTACGGAGTTAAAGATATCGGATTTGATAGGAGAAAATACTATGTATAACTTATTCGTGATCGCAAAAAACAATATCAAAAAGCAAAAGGGTGATATGATCACATTTTTCATCCTGACCTTCATATCAGCCCTGCTGATCTTCGATGCGGTCTCTGCCCTGCTTGGCATGGGAAAGGTACTGGATGACCGGTTCGTAGAAACAAAGGGCGCCCACTTTATCCTGATCAGCCATGATACGGCGGAGGAAAAAGAGTGTGCAAAGAAGGCGATCCTGGATGAGGAAAGCATGATCGATTATGAGGCGACGCCCTGTATCATCACCACGGCAGAGCACAAGAAAGAGGGCGAAACGAAATATGATCAGTATGAGTTCATCGCAGTCAGTTTTGATGAGCAGCCAAAGTACTTAAATGATCTGCCTGCGGATGCATCCTATGGCAAAAACGATATTCTGTTGCCGCTGCATATGCAGGGGGCTTACAGCATCGGTGATACCATGAATGTAAAGATCGGTGATCACAAGTATGACCTTCATGTTGCAGATTATGTGGCAGATGCATATTTTTGCTCCACTGTCAATCTCACGGATTACTATGTGTTTCTGTCTGATGAGATGATGGAGCAGATGAAAATAGATGAGCCGGAGTTAGCAGCGGCTTACATTATGAACAAAGGCGTCATGGATGAGTCCTATCTGAATAAAGACTTTACGACATCTGATCTGGAAAAAAATATCACAGATCGGTATAAGGACCTGCTGAAGCCCTATGCGGATCAGCATCCCGACCGGACCTATACGGATTACCGCTCCGTGAACTGGCAGATGATGCGCGGCGGTTCCCAGTTCGTGCCCATGCTGGTGATGGCTATCATCCTGCTCTTTGCAGTGATCATCATCGCAATTGCCATTGTCATCATATCCTTCAGCATTCAGAATTTTATCCAGAGGAATATGAAAAACACGGGCATTTTGGAAGCCAGCGGTTATACCATCAGGCAGCTGCGCGGCGCCCTGACTTTCCAGATCGTATCGGTATCTCTTCTTGGATCCCTGGCAGGAACCGCTGTTGCCATCGCAACCTTTTCCTGGTTTGGCACGATCATCACCATGGCCATGGGCCTTGCCTGGAATCAGGGACGAAACATCCTTGCGGCAGTCCTGACCGTGATCGTTCCGGTGGCTGTGATCTATCTGGTCAGCAGGCTGACAAGCTTTTCCTATAAAAAGATCTCCGTTCTTGATGCACTGCGTGGCGGGATCAATGCACACAACTTTAAACGGAATTTGTTTTCCTTTGAAAAAACGCCCCTTCCGATCCCGGCTGTGATCAGCCTGAAAGAAACCTTCGGCGGTCTTGGGAGGAACCTGGTCATGGTCTTCATCATGGCGATCATTACCACTTCCGTATTGATCGGTTTTGGCATGTATCAAAACTTCGGTTCGGATCCGGATAACATCATCCGCCTTTTCGGATTTGAAAATGCATCCGCCATTGTTTATTCCTCAGAGGATATTGCAGAGGATCTTCGGGATCTGTCTGAAGTGGATAATGTACTGACGCTGCGAGGGCTGGATCTTTCGGTAAAGAGTACTGAAAAGGAGCAGATGATCTATACCGTGACCATGGATGATATGGAAAATACCACCAACCTGACATTGCTGGACGGACGGATGGCAAAGCATGACAATGAGATCCTGATGACCTGCGCGGCAGCGGATGACCTGGGCGTTGCCACCGGCGATGTGGTAAGCATCGAATATGCAGGAAAATCAGCTGCATACCTGATCACGGGAACCTTTCAGAGAATGGACAGAATGGGCAGGATGATCTATATGAACTTTGATGGAGCAGAGCGGATCATGCCCGAAAGCCCGGTACAGGAATACTGGATCGTGGCAAAAGAGGGGACGACGTTTGATAGCCTGGAGAAAAAGATCAAGGAGATCGAAAAGAAATATGATACCACTTTTTCCATCGTAGATTCCGCAAGGCAGATGGAAGGAACCCTGGGCATCGTCTGCACATCCATGAAACTCCTCTGTGTCAGCATCGCCCTGATCACAGTCCTCATCGTGATCTTCGTGGAATCCCTGGTGATCCGGGCAAGGATCGTGAAACAGTGGCGCTCCATGGGGATCAGCAAAGCTCTGGGAATGACCTCCGGTCAGTTGATCGCGCAGATCCAGATGTCCAATATGCCGGCGATCCTGACAGGTATGCTCATCGGCATCGTCAGCTCTCCCACCCTTGGCGCCTGGATGTGCAAGATCATCTTCTCCCTGTTCGGCATCAAGAAGGTTGTGTTTGCCATATCTCCCATCTGGATGACGATTTCCGCCATCGGTATCGTAGCGGTAGCCCTGCTGTCAGCCGGTATCTGCGGCCTTCGTGTCAAGAGCCTGAAGCCGGTGGAGATGATCACCGAGGAGTAAGGATCTGCGATAAAAGATGATCTGAAGTTTTTGAATATGGTCAGAAACACAGGAATAGAGTATAATGAGACTGTCCGCGCTGAAAAGCCCGGGCAGTTTCCTGTATCCAAAAGGAGAAACGATATGCATTACAACTGTCTGATCGTGGATGACGAAGCTGATCTTGCCAAGATGACAACGGAATATTTTCAGATGTTTGATGTGACCACCGCTTATGTGACGGATGGCGAGGCATGTTTTGATTTTCTGGCAAAAAACACCGTAGACCTTTTGCTTCTCGATATCAACCTGGGTGAGGGATCCGGTTTTGACATCTGCCGGAAACTGCGGGAGACCACCCAACTGCCAATTTTATTCATCAGTGCGAGACAGAGCGATGATGATGTGCTGGTGGCGCTTTCCATCGGCGGGGATGATTACATCAAAAAGCCCTACAGCCTTTCGGTTCTTCTGGCAAAAGTCCGTGTCAGCCTAAAGCGGGCGCAGCAGATCAATGAGTTATCGCAGCAAGCGGGCAAGGCGGATAGCAAGGATGCAAAGGCTTCCGGCACCGGTGCGGGCTCAGGCGAAAGCGCAGATGAGGTTCTTTACTTAGATCCGCCCACCATGTCGGCTGTCATGGGGGATAAGCGTGTGCTCTTAAAGGCGAAGGAATTCGCGCTGTTAAGCTGCCTGTATGAACATAAGAATACTATCGTTAGCCAAGAGCAACTTTTTGATGAAGTCTGGGGAGACAGTTTTTATGCAGACGGGACCCTGAACGTGCACATCAGAAAACTGCGAGAGAAGTTGGAAGAGGACCCCAATGATCCGAAACTGATCAAGACCATCTGGGGAACGGGTTATATCCTGGAATTATAAGATGTTTGGATTATCACAAGAGAAAAATTAGTTCAGAGAATTGGTTATAAATAGATTCTGAAAGGTTCGATAAGAGTACATGAAACAGATGCTCAGAATAGGAGTTATCTATACGATCCTGATGGCAGCAGCATTGCTGGTTTTTCTGCATCAATATGATAAAAGCCGCATGCAGGAGCGGGACATTGCCTACTATAATGACTGCCTGATACGGATGTATGAGGATTACGGAAAAGGCGTAGCGGAGGAATCGCTGGAGGAGACCTACGGCTGTCAGATCGTTTTTTCCAAAGAACTGGTGCAGACGGAAATGGCTGCATATTATAAAAGCGGCGCATTGGTACTGGACTTTTCTCCCGGAGGAGAGTATCTTGGAAAAGTGGTCTGGGATGACATGCGGGAAGGTAGTGCCGAACTGAGGGGGCAGCTTCGGAAAACGGCGCTGATCTTCTGGGCAGGGGTTCTGATCGCCGGTTACCTGCTACTGGCATTTTTATGGGTGACGCTATTAAAACCCGTTGCGGAGCTGTCAGCTTATTCTGCTCAGATTGCAAAGGGCAATCTGGATGTGCCCCTGCCCATGCGCAAAAAAAGCCTGTTCGGCAGTTTTATTGCCAGTTTTGATATCATGCGGGAGGAACTAAAAGAGTCCCGCCAGCGTGAAGTGGAAGCCGGGATCGCCAAAAAGGAAATGATCGCGGCCTTAAGCCACGATATCAAAACGCCCGTTGCCACCATTCGCGCCACCTGCGAAGTGCTGGAGGCGAAATATCAGCGGAAACTTGCTGATATAAAAAATGGGACGGAAGCGGAAAATGAAACAGACATCCGCGACACCCTGGAAAAGGCTTCATCCATCATGGCAAAAGCCCAGCTCATCGACAGCCTGATGAATAACCTGCTCCACACTTCTTTGGAGGAACTGGACCGGATCGAGGTGGATCCGAAGGAAAATCCTTCAGAACTGATCGAGCAGTATGTTAAGAATATGAAAGATGCCGGAGACGGACACTTGGTGATCCTGGATAATGAGATCCCAAGATGCCTTGTCTATATGGACAAACTACGAATGGAGCAGGTCATCGATAATTGCGTGGGAAACTCAGTAAAGTACGCAGGGACCGATATCCATGTTTCCTTTGATGAGGTTTCCGGCGGTTATATACGGATCCGGATCAGCGACGCAGGACCCGGCGTGGCAGAGGCGGACCTGCCGCTGATATGTGAGAAATACTATCGCGGAAAAGGCGCAAACGAGAAGAACGGATACGGTCTAGGCATGTATCTGGTGAAACTCTATATGGAAAAACAGGGCGGCGGCCTGGAGTATTATAACGATAACGGATTTACTGTGGAATTACTTTTAAGGAAGGTATAAGAAGCGTTGGATTTATTTAGGAAAAAGAACGGAACAAATAACAGGATGAAAAAGTTTATGCGAATGGGACTTTTGTTGCTTTTTATCGCAATCTGTTTCTGTCCTTATGATCAAATCAGGGCTGCGGAGCCGGGATATGTGGAACCAAATGATCAGGGTGCATGGTTCTATGCAGGGGGATATCCCATCAAGATTACAGCCGGGAAGGAAGCCAATTCCACAACGATCTATTGTGATAAAGTCTGGAGTTCCGGGAAGCCGGATGGTGTTTATGAGACTACGGTCAAAGAGAACTGGCCGGATAGTGATTACCTTTATGTTGTCGGCGGAGCCCTCGACCAGAATGTCGCAAGCACGGATATCCTCATGGAAGGCGGGCAGGTAGACATGCTGATCGGAGGGGGATGGACATCCGGAGAGGGAAAGAAAGCTGAGGTGACCGGGGAAACCAGGATCATGGTAAATGACGGGATCATCGGAGAGATGGATTCGGAAGGAAAGTATTTTAAGAGGGGATGCCTTTTCGGAGGCGGAGATAATGAGAACGGTGGAGATGTATCTGTAAATGAATCCATGATCCGTGTCAATGGCGGGCTTTTGAATGCGATCTATGCCAACGGCAAAAAAGCGCAGGACAAAGAAGGAACAAACATTGTTTATAGCAGCAGTATTGAGATATACGGCGGCACCGTGTATAACGGTGCTTACGGTGATGTCGGCTCCGAAGCAAGCGTAAAAAAACTGGAGAAGTATGTGATTGAGGGAGCAAGTGTGATCTGCTACGAAAATATGGGAAACTATGATCACCTCCCTAAGCCGAAGAATAAAAGTGGGGCAGAGCTTTACAGTCTCTCACTTTTTTTGGAAAAGGATCAGAAGAAAGTCATACGAAGACCGGTAGAGAGTGTTATCAAAGATGACGTAAAGACCATCAGTTTAAGACATGTTGTAACGACCAACAAGGGACAGATCGATGTATGGATCCCGCTCGGCACGCGGATCACGGGAGCAATCTCGAAGAATGAATATTTTACGGCTAACAAAGAAACAGGATATTCAGATGATTCCTATACACATGATCTGTCGCATGTCTTTTCAAATCTGGTCAAAGTGCCGGTTGTCATTACATATGCCCCAACCTATTTCACGCATGAGATCAAAGGCTTCAGTGAGGTAAACACGAGCGTTACGTCGCCCTATACAGTGGTTTCAGGAGTTGTTTCGGCGGTGGATGCAGGAACCTATACAACAGTATTTCGGTTAAAAAAGGAGTATCCCAAATGGGAAGACGGAACCAGTGCGGATAAGTCCTTTACCTGGTCCATCAAAAAAGGTGACCAGAGTGCGCCGTCGAATCTGTGGCCGAAACAGGCATCCTCTTCTAAGATCGCAGACGGAAGCATCACCGGGGTATCCAATGAAATGGAGTATTCTACAGACCAGAATAAATGGATCTCGTTGGCCGGATTGCCGGAAGGATCCACCGAACTTAAGCATCTGGCTGTCGGCACTTATTATATCCGTTACAGGGAAAACAATAACCGAAATGCATCGCCGGCAAAGAAGATTGGCATTACGTCAGCTGCGCCCATCTGTACTTTGTATGATTATGAAGGAAAAAAGAAACTGGAAGAGTTCGAAGGAACACCCATTAAAAATGATGCAGGGCAAACAAACTACCGGTTTTATATCCCCGCCAAGTATAGCAGCTACGCAGTTTTTGAGGAGGCGAATGGTAAAAAAACAACGAGTCGCCTGAAGGAAGATTCCCAGGGATCATACCTGTCTGGCGTTAAGGTTTATTACCTTTTGCAGCCGACCTATATTGAGAGAAAGCCGGAGATCGCGCTTGATGGAGATAAGCAGATTACCATTGGCTATAAAGCGGATAATGATGAGGATATCAAGGCGTTAGTGCTTTCGTCAAATGAAGGGTGCCTTGCGTATTTTTTCCATCAGATGATCATGGGAACCTATAATTCCGGTGAATTTGGGCAGTTTAAGAATCTGACGGAGGCAAAGAAAAAGGCATTGCTGCTTGGCAACACCTACTATGTACGTCCCTGCAGCGCCAAGGAGGCGGATCAGCTTTCAAACTATGAGAAAAACTTTAGAGCGACCTACACCCCGGACAGCAAGGTATTTCCGCATCTTTCGCTGACACAGGAGGAAGGCAGTGTGATGAAGATCAACCTGATCGATCCTGCCGAAGGGGAAGACTTTAGTATAAAACTAGTCTTTTCGTCTGTGGAGCATGAAGGCGTGGAAAAGGTACTTGTGGCGGATATGGGAAACTATCCGGGGAAAGGATCAAAGAACCTGTTTATTGCCGAAAACCCCACGCGCAATATCGTTTTTACTACAGGTACACTGACGGTTACCTACGGACAGGAGAAGAAAGACTCCGGAACAGAAGAGCAGAAACCGGGCGGTGATGGTGATTCGGAAAGTGGAGGAAAAGATTCCGGAAGTGATGGGACCGGTCAGGGAGAAGGCGGAAAGAATCCCGGTGGCGATGGGAAGGCTTCGGGGAGCGACGTAAGTAATCCGGGAAGTGACGGGAATGGTTCAGGAAGTGACGGAAAAAATCCCGGACAGGACGAAGCTTTGGTGAGTGGCAATGGCATCGGAGCAGATGCTGCCGATGTGGTTGCAACGGAAAAGCAGATTCTCTCTTTCGATACTGATAAGGCTGATCTGCCCGGCGCAACGCAAAGATATCTGTACTTAAAGTTCGGCAAGATCACGAAGAATAGCCTTACTTTAAAGTGGAAAAATGTAAAGGGAGCAGACGGCTACATCATCTACGGCGCAAAATGCGGCAAAAAGATGAAGAGACTAAAGAAGATTGAAAAGGGCTCTGCGACAAGCTGCAAATTTAAAAAGCTGAAAAAGGGCACCTATTATAAGTACATGGTGATAGCCTATAAAAAGGGAGAGAACGCTGATCAGGTGTTGACCCTTTCGCCTTCTGTTCATGCCACTACTGCTGGCGGTAAATATGGTAATCCGACCGATCTGTCAGTTAAGAAAAAAGGATTGAAAGTCAAGAAAAAGAAGGTCCGCGTAAAAGCAACGGTTAAAAGTAAGAAAAAAGTAAGGGAGCATATCGCAAAGCTTCGGTTTGAAAGCCTGAATCCGAAGATTGCGACGGTCAGCAAAAAAGGCGTAATAAAGGGTCGGAAAAAGGGAAAAACAAAGATACTCGTATATACACAAAACGGGATTTGCAAAAAGGTCACTGTCCGGGTAAAATAAGGTAAGATGAATATCTGAAACGATAACGGATACCAAAGAGGTGCAACATGATCAAGGTTTTTTTGGCGGAAGATGAGTTTATCGTCCGTGAGGGGATCAAAAAGAATATCGACTGGGCAAGCCATGGCTATGAGTTTGTGGGAGAAGCAGCGGACGGAGAACTGGCCCTTCCCATGATCGCAAGACTGCAGCCGGATATTGTGATCACGGATATCAAGATGCCCTTTATGGACGGGCTGGAACTTTCTCGCCTGATCAAGAAAAGCTATCCCTGGATCGAGATCATCATCTTGTCCGGTTATGCGGAATTTGATTATGCCAAAAAAGCCATCTCCATCGGTGTCGCCCACTACATGACCAAACCCGTCAGCGGCGCGGAGCTCATCGAAGAGATCGACCGTGTAGCGGAAAAGATCCGGGAGAAAAAGCAGGAGCGGGAACTCCTCGAGCAATATATGCGGGATATGGAGGAAAACTCCGCCGAAGCGAAAAAGAAATTCTTTTTACATATGGTACTGGGCGACTGGACCGTCACCGAGCTTTTGGAAAAAGCGGATGAACTGTCCCTGGATATTTCCGCGGGCTGTTATAATATCATGCTGTTCCAGGCCCAGTCCTCCCATCACAGCCAGGGTGAGTATTCCGGCAGCATGGTGGAACTTTATGAGCAGATCCACAAGATTGCGGATAGCCTGGGCGCACTGGTCTTTGAGCGACATATCGAGGATCTGGCAGTGGTGCTCAAGGCCGATACCCCGGAACAGCTGGCAGATAAGCAAAAGGAACTGGCAGAGAAA
>JAFZNL010000366.1 GCA_017550925.1 Lachnospiraceae bacterium
GGACGAAGACAATCCAATGCCAAGTACGATCCGGCTGTAGTGATCAAAGAGCATGTTGCGTTTTTTCCAGCGCAGGAAACGCACTTTATGGACATCACCTTCGTGATAAAAGTATTTTGTGATGATAAATTCGATGGGATAGACGCAGTAGAATTTTTCTCCGTCCATATCATACAGGCCCCAGCCTGCATTGGAGTTTTTCAGAGGAACCAGACTATCATAGGTCGCGGTTCCTTTTTTAAAGCAGATCATAAAAATCAGGGACAGGGTAAAGAAGATGAGCATGAGCACGACTGCCAGCATCATCAGTGCCAAAAGTCCGATGCCAAGATCGATGAGTTCCACGCCAAGGAACATTTCAACGGCGATGAGTACGAGGGCGGCAGTCCCCACTTTGACGGGATCTGCGCCAAGGAAAAAGAGTGTGATCAGGATGATCAGGACAATCACGAAAATGATGATGGGCAGGGTCTGCATCGGTTATTCTCCGCACTGTTCTTCGATCAGTGAGATGATGCTGTCAATGGCATTCCGCTGAGAACTTTTCTTCATGTTGTCAATAAAGGTCTGACGGGTGAAGTACAGTTCGTGGATCTTTTCTGTCAAAAGAAGCGGCGTGATGTCGTTTTCGCTCAGAACCATGGAAAAGCCCTGTTGTTCAAAAGACTGGGCGTTCAGGATCTGGTCACCCCTGCTGCCGGCCATCAGCGGAATCAGAAGATTCGGTTTTTGCAGAGCCAAAAGTTCGCAGATGGCATTGGCGCCGGCGCGGCTGATGACAACATCTGCCATGGCAAATAAATCCTTCAGATCGGATTTTACATATTCAAACTGCTTGTAACCCGGTTTCACCAAAAGCACGTTGTCCATCTTGCCGGGACCGCAGATATGGGCTATCTGGAAGTCCTTGAGCAGTTCGTCCAGTGCCTCGCGGACTGCTGCATTGACGTTTGCAGCGCCCTGGCTGCCGCCGATGACCAAAATAACGGGACGCAGGCTGTCGAAACCGCAGAGTTTCAGGCCGGCTTCTTTTTTGCCCCGGCGCAGTTCCTCGCGTATGGGGGAACCGGTCAAAACCGCTTTGTCCTCCGGAAGGTCCTGCAGAGTTTCCGGGAAGTTGCAGCATATTTTGTTAGCTACTGGGATGCAGAGTTTATTGGCAAGTCCCGGTGTCATATCGGATTCATGGATGATACAGGGGATTTTCAAGGATGCTGCTGCCCGTACCACAGGAACGGAAACGAAACCGCCCTTGGAGAAAACCACATCGGGTTTGATCTTTTTCAGATGTTTTCTTGCCTCAGCATAGCCCTTCATAACGCGGAAGGGATCGGAAAAATTCTTCGGATCAAAGTATCTGCGGAGTTTTCCGGTGGAGATGCCGTAGTAGGGAATATTGAAATCCTCGATCAGTCGTTTTTCGATGCCTTCGTAGGAACCGATGTAGTGGATATCGTAATCCAGGGCTTTCAGCCGTGGAAGGATGGCAATATTCGGTGTCACATGTCCGGCTGTGCCGCCGCCGGTCAGTACGATTGTTTTGCTCATGGAATGCTCCTTATACTTGATCTGAGATGTATCTGTTTATTCTATATTGATTTCTGATGCCGCCGAATTGATCATTCAGGAGAGTTGTATATGTTTCTCTCTGGTTTTGTTGTCGGGAAGTGGATTATGCTTCAGCCAGCGCCTGACGGATCGCTTTGGAAAGCTGGTCCGGACAGGAGGTGCCGCGCATGCCGCACTGGATCCCTGAAATGCGGGATAAAACTTCCAGCGCATCCATGCCTTCCACCAGTCTGGAAACGCCCTGGGTATTGCCGTTGCAGCCGCCGGTAAAAGCGACATTGTAGATCTTGCCGTCGTCGCCCAGGTCAAAATCAATCTGTCTGGAACAGGTGCCCTTAGGTGCGTAAGTTGTATGTTTCATGGGAGTTTGTCCTTTCTTAAAACTGCTTTTGATATTTGTGGCAGATATCATGACACTAGAAATTGTATTCACAACACTGTTATATACAAAATCGGCGGTTTTCGCAAGTGTTTTCTTAAACGTTATCGGTTGTTTGCACTATTCACTATTCATCTGCAGCCGTATTCTTTGTTTCCGCCGGATGATTCTCAGTTGTTTCCTTTGTATCAGTTGAATTGTTTTCCTTTTTGCCCTCGTCTTCGTCCACTTCTTCCGTCTCTACCACAGTCTCCATCTCATCGTCATCCACAATGGCGACGGTGAAGATAAACTCTGTGCCCACATCCGGCGTACTGATAACGTTGATGTTCTCGCCGTGGGCGCGGATGATCTCGCGGACGATGGCCAGTCCCAGGCCGGTGCCCTTTTTGTCCTTGCCCCTGGAGGCGTCGGATTTGTAAAAACGGTCGAAGATCAGGCTCAGGCTTTCCTTAGGAATGCCGATACCAGTGTCCTTGACGGAAACCAGGAGTTTGTTTTTCTTGACGTTGGTCTCAACGGTGATGGTGCCGCCCCGGTTGGAAAACTTGATCGCGTTATCGATCAGGTTGTAGAGCACCTGTTTGAGTTTGTCCTGGTCGCCTTCTACAAACATCTCGTCGCCGGTGAGGATCAGGTCCACGAGAATGTCTTTTTTCAGGCAGGTGCCCTCGAAGGTTTCCAGGGTTTCCCGAATCATGGGATTGATATCAAAAATGCTCTTATTTACATCAATGCCTGCGGTATTTAAGTTATTCAGCTGCAAAAGGGAATTTGTCAGTTTCGTCAGTCGCTCAGTTTCGTTAAGCACGATGCGCAGGTATTTTTCATGCAGCTCCGGCGGAATGGTACCGTCCAGCATGGCCTCGAGGTAGCCGCGGATGCTGGTCAGCGGCGAACGGAAATCGTGGGAAACGTTGGCGACGAATTTTTTCTGCACATCCTCGGATTTGGCGATTTCACCGGCCATGTAACCCAGGGTCGCGGACAGGTAGCCCATCTCATCGTCGGATTCCACAGGAAGTTCGTAATGCATGTTGCCTTCGGCGTATTGCTCGGTGGCATAGATAATCTTTTGCAGCGGCCGGTACACCACTTCCGTAAAGAACAGGAGGATGATGAAAGAAAGCAAAAAGATCAGCGCCACGGAAATATAGACGATGGTCAGGTAACTGTTGACGCGCTGCGAGAGTGCAGAGAGTGGTTTCATCAGCACCACATAGCCCTGGATTTTATACCCGGAGGTGATGGGTGAAAAAACAATGAGCTGCTGCTCTGAAAACTGCCCGAAGAAATCTCCCGTGGTGTAGTAGGTGCCCGACATCTGCGGAGTAAAACCGCTGATCACCTGGGGGTTGGACAGGTCCGTCAGCTCGGAACTGGTCAAAAGCACGGTCCCGGAGGGGCTGATGATCCAGATGGATGCTGACAGGTACGAAGACAGGCTGTGGAGTTGCACAAAGACAGACTCCACTGTAGACTCGCTGGTGTACAGTGAAGTTGCGTAACTTCTCGATATGGTGCCGGCCTCGGCATACAGGGATGCAGCTTCTTCCCTGGTCACGCGTTCCCGAATCAAAAGGTCCGAAAAGGTGGCGACAAGCAGGAAACTGAAGAAACCGAAGATGACGTAAGCCAGCAGGAATTTCAGGTAAACGGCTCTTTTCATGGATGTGTCTGCTTTTTAATTCAGATGAAACTTCTGACCGGATCAAATTTGACCCTTCGATCAGATCGTTTTGAAAAAATGCTGCAAATTCGAATAAATATCCGATGTTTTCAAACCGGAATTTTTATCATATACAAAATTAACTAAGCGTTTCGAACTTATATCCGATACCCCAGACAGTAGAAAGCCTCCATGCGGGGTTGTCGGAGATTTTCTCACGCAGACGCTTGATGTGTACGTCCACGGTACGGGTGTCTCCGATATATTCGTATCCCCAGATCTGGTCCAGGAGCTGCTCCCTTGTGAAAACCTGGTTGGGTGAGGATGCCAAAAAGTATAAAAGTTCCAGTTCCTTTGGAGGCATGTCCACGACATTGCCACGATAGATCACGGAGTAGTTGGTCAGGTTGATCTCCAGATCCGGCAGGGAGACTTTTTTGATATTCTCTGCCTCGTCTGACTGACCGGCTGTAGGTTTGTAGCGGCGCAGCACTGCTTTGACCCGGGCTACCAGTTCTTTGGAGTCGAAGGGTTTTTCCATGTAATCATCCGCGCCAAGTTCCAGGCCAAGGACTTTATCAAAAACTTCGCCTTTGGCGGAAAGCATGATGATGGGCGTGGACTGGTCTTTGCGGATCTGACGGCAGACCTCATATCCGTCAATGCCCGGCAGCATCAGATCCAACAGGATCAGGTTGGGCTGGAAGGAGCGGACCGCCGCAAGGGCGCTTTCTCCGTCCGGTGCGATCTGCACGTCGAAGCATTCTTTCGTCAGATATAATGAGATCAGGTCAGCAATGTTTTCATCATCGTCTACGATCAGGATTTTCTGTTTTGTTGCCATGTTGTTCTCCTCTGTTATCTCGGTGTTTTTATTTAGGTGTTACGGGCTGTATCATTACTTGAATATTACAAATTCCATTGTTATTTGAAGGTTACGATCGTTACCCCTGCGTCCCCTTCCCCAAATTCTCCGAGGCGGTAGTTAGCCACATGTTTCTGCCGCCGTAAGTAGTTGTGGACGGCGTCGCGCAGGGCGCCGGTTCCTTTGCCGTGGACCACCCGGACCATGGGGACATGGGCAATGTAGGCGTCGTCTAAGTATTTATCCAGTGCATAGATCGCCTCGTCTGTGGTCTTGCCCAGAAGGTTGATCTCACTTCCGACAGTCATGGATTTGCCCATTGCCATGCGGCTGTAGGAAGAGAGCTGTTTGCGGTCGGATCTGTCCGCACCGGTTTTTTTATCTGAGCTCTTGTCTGCGGCGCTTGCCGGGAGTAAGATCAGGTCTTTTAGTTTCGTTTTGGTCTCAAAACTGCCGCACCGGACATTTACATTTCCCTTTGCATCGGGCTTGCCGGTGGCAGTGCCTTCTAAGTTCATGGACAGGATCCGCACGGGACTGCCGGCGCTTATGTTCTCCATAGTAGCAGGCATTTCCATCGCAGAGGGTTGCGCTTTTTTGGGCGCCCGGCCCAGGCTGCTGGCCCCTTCGCTGTATTTGCCCAGTTTTTCCCTAAGGCCGCTGCGCTTTTGTTCCATTTCCCGCATGGGCATCTGGTCGGCATAGTCCCGGAAGGTCCGGATGGTTTCATCGGCCACCTGCTTGGCATCTGCCAGAATGTCCCGGGCCTCTTCATTTGCTTTTTGCAAAATATCCTGCCTGCGGTTTTCCAGCATAGCCTCCTGTTTTTCCAGTTTGAGGTGTATTTTCTAAAGGAGCGTTTTCGTGACTTGATTGCTATCTCGCAGACCGATCATACCATCATCC
>JAFZNL010000367.1 GCA_017550925.1 Lachnospiraceae bacterium
CAGGTCCAGCCTCGCCTCGATCAATTGTCCCGCTTCAACGCTTTCCAGTCCGGCATGTGCCGCAAGGATCTTTTGCGTCATTGTCATTCCCATTCGCTTTTACCTCCTGCTTAAAATTTTCGCTTTTCCACGTATTCTACCATAAGCAGGCTTATTTCACAAGTTCCGTTTTTGCATAGCAGGTATGACGATTTTTACATAGTTAATAAACCGATGCGCTTGCAAACGCCATGTATTTATGATAAAAATAGAAAGATTACAATATTAGCATGTGATAAGAACAGATAAGAACAGCAAAACACGAAAGAAGGAACCCTTATGTCAGACAAAAAGACCATCCTTTCCTTTGAGGTATTTCCCCCGAAGAAGGATGACGAATTCGAAAATGCATTTGCCACCATGGACAAACTGGCTGCATTAAATCCGGCTTTTATATCCGTAACCTACGGCGCCGGCGGCAGCCGTTCCAAAAAGACTGTGGAGATCGCAGATTATATCCAGAATAAGCTTGGCATCACTGCTCTGGCTCATCTGACCTGCGTCGGCAACAAAAAAGAAGATATTGACGCCGTCTGCGCACAGTTAAAAGACGCCGGCGTGACCCAGGTCCTGGCCCTTCGCGGCGACCGCCCTGCGGATATGACAGATGAGCAGTTTGATAGCAGGGATTACAAATATGCTTCCGAGCTGGTAGCACACCTTAGGGAAACCACAGACTTTACCCTCTTCGGCGCCTGCTATCCGGAAAAGCATTTCGAAGCCATGAGCAGCCGTGCAGACCTGCAGCATCTGAAAGAAAAAGTGCAGGCCGGCGCTACCGAACTGATCACCCAGCTATTTATGAACAACGATGTGTTCTATGACTTTCAGGAAAAATGCCTGGCATGCGGCATCACGGTTCCGATCCATGCCGGAATCATGCCCATTACTTCGGCAAAGCAGGTAGCCACCACTATCTCTCTTTCCGGCACTTCCATTCCGAAAGCCTTTTCCGACCTGGTTGCAAGGTACGGTGAGAATCCCGAAGATATGCGTAAGGCCGGCATCGATTATGCCATCCGGCAGATGCAGGACCTGATCGACGGCGGCGCCGACGGGGTTCATATCTATTCCATGAACAAGCCGAAAATGACTGCCGAGATCGTCGGGGCGCTTCGACTGTAATACAGTCCCCAGTCATACCTATACAGACTATTAAACCAATAAAACAAAAAGCGGGATGGATTGCTCCACCCCGCTTTCTCGTTATTTCACTCTTTTATACTTCGTTGATTTTGGTGCTCCTGAATTCTTGATCGCTTTTGTGATCTTTTTATAGTCCGCCTTATTGGCTTTCACCTTAATCGTCACTTTTCCCCTCAACCCTTTAAATGTATTCTTGGAGAAAGTGCTCTTTGTGAATTTCAGGCCGCTGAAATAAACTGTCTTAATCTTTGCACATTTATTATCGAACAGTTTCTTTCCGAGTTTCGTCTTCTTACCCAGGATCTTAACCGTCTTTAATTTGCTGCAGCCATTGAACAGTCTATCCGGCAGCTTTTTGATATTCTTGCCGATCTCTATCTTCGTAACATTCGTATTATTCTTGACTGCCTTCGGTCCGATGGCAGTCACCTTATATGTCACGCCGCTGTATTTCACAGTAGCCGGAATGCTGATGCTCGTCTTTTTCTTGCCTGCAGGGCGCAGGAAGGTTACCTCCGGATTTTTCCCGGTCTTCGTGATCTGATAAACGCCCTTTCCTTTTGTAAAGGTTGATCCGATCTTTTCCGTCGCTTGCTGCTGCGTCGTATCTCCATTTCCGGATCCATTTCCGGATCCGGTTCCCGGTTCAGCTCCCGTCGTATTACCCGATACAGTCTGTCCGCCGTCCTGACCGTTTCCTGCATTACCCTGTCCTGCTCCGTTTTGTCCGCCGCCCAGTGCAGGGATCTCTTCCTCTTCCTTTGCGCCGCATCTTGTACAGGTATAGGTGCGTATCCCTGTTTGGGTAGCCGTAGGCTCCTTCGTGATCACTCCCTTGTTATAATCGAAATCATGTCCCAGGGCCGCGATCGTCTTTCCGGGATTTTTAATTTTTTCACAGAGACAGCAGGTCCCTTCCTCGTAGCCAGCCTCCGTGCAGGTGGGATCCTTTTGGGGAAGCGTATTATCCACTTCATGATCGCATTCAATGAAATACGCCGAAAACGTCAGATCCCCCCTGCTGCCATGTGGAATGACTGCATCCCTCTCCGTTCCCGTAAGTTGTCCGCCTGTGATCGTCCACGCATAAAACCAATAATTCTCTTTCTGTGGTTTGTTTATATGGATATCCGGATCATTGCTGGTATATGTGTCCGGATTTCCCGTGGCCGTGCCGCCATCGAGCTCATAAGTGATGGTATAAACATCGCTGTCATACTTTCCATCTTTCCAGACTGCGATCAATTTCAGATTTCCTGTGCTCCCTTTGGGGATCACAAAATTCGTCACAAGGTCATTGCTGTCATCTATATACCATCCTAAGAACTCCCCGCCATCTTTGACCGGATCGGGAATTGTGATATCGTCATCTGTATCCAGATAAGTATCAGGATAGGAACCGGAAGGCGCCCTGCCGCCATCCAGATCATAAGTGATCTTAAATTTTCTGGCCCAGTGCGCTTCATAATGCTTGTTCTCGGCATCTGCAACTTTGACTGTCACGTCTTTTTGGGGAACCTGACCGTTCGACCCTGTCCATCCTAAGAATATAACCTCGACATCAAATCCTTCGAACTTCGTCGGGTTGTTCAGCGTAAAATCCGGATCCTCATCTTTGTAAGTAAACGGATTCGACGCATTGCCTCCATTGTATTCATAGGTGATCTTATATACTTTTAACCATACTGCCTTAAAGTGCTTGTCACCGGTTGAGCCTGATGGGATCGTCACTTCCGTTTGCCCAGTCCACACGCCATTCAGTTCCCAACCCTTAAAGTAATATCCGTCCAGCCACGCCCTTTCGACCTTGATATCACCATCCGCTTTCGTGTAGGCCTGGGGATTCGCCAGGGGCATGCCACCATCTCCCAGATCATAGGTAATGTGATAAACCGTCAGTTCATCGGCAAGCTGGGCCGGATCGCTTCCGGTGGCCGGTGACGGATTTACGCCATCAGGCAAATTCGCAATAGCTTCGTTTCCGCCGATCTGATCCCATTTTTCCGCCGTGCCCTGATAGTAGACGTTTTTCAGGTTTCTGCACCCATCGAAAATGGAATCCGGGATCTTAGTGACGCTGTCCGGAATGAAAACAGTTTCCAGGTGATAGCATTCAGAAAACAACCAATTCCCCAGCGTGGTAACACCTTCCGGGATTGAAATCACCTTCAGGTCATTGCATTCGTAGAATACATTTGACTCCAGTTCCTTTAGTCCTGCCGGCAGTGTTATCGCAGAAATACCGCTCCCTGCAAAAGCCATGGATTCGATTTCGGTCACCCCATCCGGGATCGTCAGATAACGCAGATCATTACAATTTCTAAAAACATCAGCGTGCAGCTTTCGCAACCCCGCAGGCAGTTTTACATTGATCAGATCAAAACAACTTCTAAAAGCGTTGGTACCAATGTTTTTCGTGTTATCCCCAAACGAAATCTCTTCCAGTTCCTGGTCAAGATAAAATGTATAATCGCCGACACTTCTGAGTGTATCCGGCAGCTTGCAGCCTTTCAGCTTATAACAACCAGAAAACGCATAATTATCCAATAACAAAACCTTTTGCGGCAGGGTGAGCGTCCCCTGAAGACCTGTATACATGAACGCCTCCTCGCCGATCTGAACCAGATCCCTTGGAAGCTGAATACTCTGCAGGCTTTCGCAATAAATAAATGTTTTCGGACAGATTTCAAAAATCCCATCCGGCAGGCTGATCGCTGTCAGGCTTTTGCACCCCGAAAAGGCTCCCCGGCCAATGTATGTAACGCTGTCCGGCATGCTGACCTGCGTCAGGTTCTTACAATTTTCAAAAGCATTCGCGCCGATTCCATAAACCCCGTCAGGGAGCGTCACTTTCGTTACGGATTCTTTCCCCTTAAATGCGCCGGATGCTATATATGTCACTCCCTCTGGCACCACTACCTCTCCGCCTGATCCTTTGTATTCGATCAGTACGCCGTCTTCTATTATAAATCCACCGTCGCCAAACTTGTTGATGCTGCCGGCAGCCGAAAATCCGGATGGGATAGAAACTAAGATCTGGTCCTCCTGAGGCAGCGAGGATTTCACTTTGATCTCTTTTCGGTTCATGGCCGCCAAGGTTGCGCTATCGATATGATCCGAAAGCGAATTCCACTGTTTTTGCGTACCCTTGAAATAGATGGTCTGCACATTGTCAACATTATAAATCTCCGTAATGATCACATTCTGGCCGATGGAAGTGACGCCTGCCGGGATCTCTAATGCGTACAGATTCCTGGTGGAAGCGCATGTTGCATTCTCTATGGTTGTCACATCCTTCGGTATCTGTAGATAAAGCAGGTTTTTATCTGACGAAAAGGCACCACTTTTGATCGTGGTCACCGTATCCGGAAGGGAGATGCCAAGCAGCATATCGCACTGGGAAAAAGCCGCCTTTCCGATCTCAGTCACGCCTGATGGCACCGTAACATACGAAAGGCTTTTACAGGAAGAAAAAGCATTCTCCGGAATAGCTGTCAGACCGGCAGACAGTTTCACCGCCGAAAGAGACGTGCATCCGGAAAAAGCAGATGTACCAATGGAAGTTACGCTATTTGGCATAACGATCTCTGCCAGTTGTCCGCAGTTTTTAAATGCGCCGTTTCCAATCGTTTGCAAACCGTCCGGAAGATTGATATAAACAAGGGATGTACATCCCTCAAACGCACCAATACCGATCTTCTCTAACGTAGAGGGCAATGTAACGGATACGATTTCTTCATTTCCGCTAAATGCGCCCGCATCGATCTCAGTGATACCTTCATCGATCCGGATGCCCCTGTCCGTACCGTTATACTCCTTTACAACATTATCCTCGATAAGAAAATCCGGATTCAAAGCCAGGCACTGATTTTTACTGCCCTGTATAAAAAGCAGGAAACACACGAAAATACTCCCGCTGATCAGGCGGTTCGTTATGTGCAGCACTGTGCTGATTCTTTTTTTCTCCGTATTCCACTGATTCATATCTTTTACCCCTTTACGATCTTCTGCTTCTTCCCCTTGATCCCGGCTTTCTTCAGGATTGCTTTATAGGCCCCCAGTTTCTTTTTCGGTACTTTCGCCTTTGCCTTTGTATGAATGCCCTTAAATGCATTCTTGCCTACGGCTTTCTTTTTCAGCTTCGTTGTTTTGATAATGACTGTCTTTAGTTTCTTGCAATTCTTAAAAGCTTCTTTCCCGATCTTCTTTACATTTTTCCCGATGGTGACTTTCTTCAGTTTCTTTTTCCACTTGGAAAATGCTTTCGAACCGATGGCGGTCACCCGGTATGTCACGCCTTTATATTTCACGGTAGCCGGGATACTGGCGCTTGCTTTTTTCTTTCCCGCAGGGCGAAGGTAGGTTACTTCCGGTTTCTTCCCTCTCTTTGTGATCTTGTAAACGCCTTTTCCCTTCGTAAAGACAAGTCCGATCTTACCGACCTGGCCTTGTCCGGCCGTGTCACCGCTTTCAGATCCGGTTCCTGTTCCTGTACCTGTACCGTTACCAGGCGTATTACCGGACACCGTGCCGCTGCCGTCCTGACCATTTCCGATGCCGCCTTGACCGTTACCGCTGCCTTGTCCGTTGCCGCCTCCTTGTCCGCTGCCCCCGGCCGGGATTACTTCTTCCTTCTTAGCTTTGCATCTTTTGCAGGTATAAACGATCACACCGGGTTCCGTTTCAGTCGCCTGTTTCGTAACAACTCCGTTATCATAATCGTAATCGTGTCCCAATGCCGGGATCGTCTCTCCCGGATAGCTTACCTTTCCACAAAGGCAGCCGGTTCCTTCTTTGTATCCCGGCTCTGTGCAGGTGGGCTCCTTTTCTGGAAGAAATACTACTGTATGGTCACATTCATAGAATATTGCCACAAATTTCAAATCCCCCCTGCAGCCGTGAGGGATGATCGGATCCCGGTCCGTCCCTGCAACATATCCTCCTGATATATTCCAATAGGCAAAGTAAGAGTCCTCTTTCTGCGGTCTGCTAATATGGATATCCGGATCATCACTTGTATAGGAATCAGGATTTCCCTCGGCTTTGCCGCCATTCAGAACATAAGTGATGTTATAAACATCCTCGTCATACTTTCCGCCTTCCCAGACTGCACTCAGCGTAATATTGCCCGTAGTGCCCTTAGGGATCACATAATCCTTCACAAGGTCCACACTTTGATCCGTTACATACCATCCTAAAAATACAGCATTTTCCTTGACCGGATCAGGGATAGAGATGTCCGGATCCTTCTCTGTATAAGTTGTGGGATAGGTAGTACCGGCAGGCGCTTTTCCACCGTCCAGATTATATTTGATGGTATACTTCCGCGTCCATTTCGCCACATAATTACGGTTCTCGCCTTCGGAAACGATGACCTTCACTTTTTCCTGGGGAACATCTCCGTTTGAACCGGTCCATCCTAAGAATTTATAATTTGCCCTGGTCGGATTGACCAGCTCAAAATCTTCATCATTTTCCGTATAGGTTTTTCTATTGGAAGTACCACTGGGCAGGGTGCCCTCGTTCAATGTATGTGTGATCGTGTAAAACCTTTCCCACTTCACAGTAAAATGCTTATCGCCGCCATCTGCGCAATGGATCGTCACCTCTGTCTTCGGGTCATCCGGATTCTGTGATGATACCCAGCCCAGGAAGTTGTAGGAATTTCGCGTGGGATTGATCAGCGTAAAATCCGCATCTGCTGGCGTATAGGTTGTGGGATTGTCAGTTTTCAGGCCATCTGCCTGAAGATCATAGTTGATGCGATATACCGTCAGTGCAGGGATGTTACTCGGATTGCTGTTAAAGGTCACCTTCGGTTTGCTCCCATCCGCAGCGGCGGGTGCATTTGCAAGCGCAGCCGGTCCGCCTTTTGCTTCCCAGTCTGCCTGACTTCCCTGAAAGTAGATATTCTTCAGACTGCTGCAGCCTTGAAATGTATTTTCTCCGATGGCGTCGATGCTGTTTGGAAGATAGACCGTTTTTAAGTTTGTACAAGTATTAAAAGCTTTGTCACCAAGCTGTGTCACACTTCCGGGAATGGCGATCGCTGCCAGTTTATTTGCCTTCAAAAATGCATTCTCTTCAATGACATCCAGACCATCCGGCAGGCTCAGTCTTACCAGGTCACTGTTACTGAAGGCCGAATAACCGATCTTCTTCAGCCCGTCAGGAAGCTCCAGTTCTGATAACTTACTACACCAATTAAATGCGCTGTCCTCAACTTGTTGCAGATCCTCCGGCAGCGTTACACTCGTCAAATCATAACAATTCGAAAATACATCGCCTCCAATAATCTTCGTGCTTTCCGGAAAGTTCAGTTCCTGTAATTTATCACAGTGTAAAAATGCCATGCCGCCTACCACTCTGATACCATCGGGAAGCTTGCAGCTTATCATCTCCTCATTATACTGCACCGCATCGGCTCCGAAATACAAAACATTCTCCGGTACCGTAAGCGTTGTCAGCGCGCAATGCTCAAATGCGCAGACTCCGATCTTTACAAGAGTCTTTGGCAGCGTAATGCTTTGCAGCTTCTTGCAATAGGAAAAAACATGCGGACTCAGTGAAAACATACCATTAGGCAGATTGATGGACTCTAAGCTGCTGCAGAACTGAAATGCTTTTTCACCGATATAATAAGTCTTTCCCTGGATCGCCACCTGGGTCAGGTTTATACAATTTGAAAACGCCTGAGCTCCGATGCCATACAACGTTGTCGGCAAAGTCACCTTTGTCAGATCTTCGTTGCCCTGAAATACACCGGGATAAATATATGTCACCCCTTCGGGCACCGTTATGGCGCCGCCGGGGCCGTTATATGCGATCAGAACCCCATCCACCACGGTAAACCCGTTATCATTGCTATTCAGGCTTCCTGCGCGGGCAAAACCGGAAGTTATGGTCGGCGCAACCGGATCTTCCATCGTTTTACCATATATGACCTTTGCTTTTGCCAGCGCCTTTGCGGTTTCTGTTTCTTCATCGCTGGTGGTGATCGCCTCCCACTGCGTTTTGGTCCCGCCATAATAAATCGTCTGCAAATGGTTATCCTCGTATTTCGGGATCGCATAACTGCCGATGCTTGTTACGCCCGCCGGTATCTGCAGGGCATACATTTTTTTGCAAGTAACTGCGTAACTCTTATAACAGAACGTATAGTCTGCTATGGCAGTTACATTTTTCGGTATCTGCATGGTCAGAAGATCACTGCACCCGGCAAACGCTTTTCTTTCAATCGATGTAACGCTGTCCGGAAGGGATACCCCGAGCAGCTTGCTGCACTGATCGAAAGTCCCTTCTCCGATGGTTTCAACGCCGCTTGGAACCGTTACATAGATCAGACCTGTACAGGATTTAAATGTATCGGTTCCGGTTGTTTTCAAACCGGAAGACAGTTTCACTGAGAGAAGACTATCGCATCTGTAAAAAGCCTCCTTACCAATCGATGTGACTGTGTTTGGCATGACAACCTCTATCAGCTGTTTGCAGCCGTAAAAGGCTCTGGAACCTATGGTTTTCAGATTTGACGGCATATTGATAAAGGTCAGGGAAGTACAATCCTCGAAAGCATTATTCCCGATTTCAGTAACGGTATTCGGCAATGTAACGGAAACAATATCGCTGCGACCGCTAAATACACCGTTCCCTATCTTGGTGACACCACTTGGGACATCCACCCCCTTGTCCGTTCCGCTATAAGCTGTCAGAACGCCGCTTTCGATGGTAAAATCCCCCGGGTCAGCAAGGCACTGCCTAATGCCGCCCTGTATCAACAGCAAAAGGAAAAGAAGCAAGCCCCCGATGAGCATACGGATTGCAGTTAGCCAAAGCTTACTGTTTTCATGGTTTCTTGAAACACATATCCTTCCACGCTCCATAATGATCCCCTCCTTATGAAATGATCTGTTTACCGGCTTTGCTTTTTCCTTCTGAAACTAATACAAAACTGATACAACTAATACGATCATATTATCTATGCTTTCACGATCTTTCTTTGCTTCCCCTTGATCCCTGCTTTCTTCAGGATCGCTTTATATGTGCTCAGTTTCTTTTTCGGTACCTTCGCCTTAGCGTTTGCATGAACATTTTTAAAAGCATTTTTGCCTACGCCTTTCTTTTTCAGCTTTGACGTCTTGATAACGATCGTCTTTAGTTTCTTACAGTCTTTAAATGCTTCTTTTCCGATCTTTGTAACGTTCTTTCCGATGGTAACTTTCCCAAGTTTCTTTTTCCACTTGGCAAAAGCCTTCGGTCCGATAGCGGTTACCTTATATGTCACGCCTTTATATTTCACGGTAGCCGGAATCGTAGCGCTTGCCGTTTTCTTTCCTGACGGGCGCAGGTAAGTCACTTCCGGTTCCTTCCCGCTCTTTGTGACCTGATATACGCCTTTTCCCATCGTAAAGGTCACTCCAACCTTACCAACCTCTCCCTGCTGTATCATATCGCCGCTTTCAGATCCGTTTTCAGATCCTGATCCGTTTCCTGTAGTATTGCCTGACACGGTCCCGGCACTGCCCTGACCATTTCCGCCTTGTCCGTTATCATTTCCTGACTGTCCGCCCTCTCCAAGAGCAGGGATCACCTCTTCCCGGGTCTCTTTGCACCTTGCACAGGTGTAGGTCTTAATCCCCGTCTGCGTCGCAGTCGGCTGCTTCGTGATCACGCCCTCGTCCATCTGATGTCCCAGCGCCGGGATCGTCTCTCCGGGATAGGCAATTTTTCCGCAACGGCAGCAGGTTCCTTCCTCATAACCGGGCTCTGTGCAGGTAGGATCTTTTTTCGGCAGGACGCTATCCACTTCGTGATCACATTCTTCATAGTAGGCCGTAAAACGGATATCTCCCCTGCAGCCATGCGGGATCACCATTTCTGTCGATGCTCCCCTCACATAATATGCCCCGTAAACAGACCAATACGTAAAATAGTATCCTTCTTTATGCGGGGTTTTGATATAGATATCCGGGTCATTACTTGTATACGTATCCGGGTTTCCTTCGGCCCAGCCACCGTTCAGATTGTATGTGATCTGGTATACTTCCTTATCCAATCTTCCGTTTTTCCATATGGCTGTCAGGTTATAATCTTCCGTGCTCCCCTGGGGGATCACCAGATCTTTCACAAGGCCGTCATCTTTACCTTTTATCAGCCATCCCAGAAACTCCGTGCCGTCTTTGACGGGGTTTGCAATGGCAAGATACGGATCAACTTCCGTATAACTCACCGGGTAACCGTCCGGATAGACGTCGGAAGGTGCGCTGCCACCGTCTAGGGCAAAATTCAGCGTATGTATTCTCGCCCAGTTCGCCTCATAGGTTCGCGCTCCTCCCTCGGAAACAACGACTGTCACCTTTTTTTGCGGAACATCTCCGTTCGAACCGGTCCAGCCCAGAAATTCATAGCCACTCCTCGTCAGTGGGATCAGTTCAAAATCATCATCATTTTCAGTATAACTTCGCTTATTGATTGAGCCGCCTATTTCCCTTCCACCATGATATTGATAGGTGATCTCAAATTGCCTTTCCCAATTGGCTGTAAACTTCTTATCACCACCATCTGCGCAGTGGATCGTCACCTCTTTTTGGGGTCCATCCGATGACCCATCTAAAGTCCAGCCCACAAAATTGTAACCGGTCCGCCATGGATTCCCCAGCGTGATATCCGGATCCACAGGGGTATAGGTATTCGGATTTGAAGAATTCTGTCTGCCCCCCTGCAGGTCATAGCGGATGCGGTAAACGATCAGCGCGGCCAGCGCACTCGGATCGCTGTCCACCGTCAGTAGCGGCGCGGTCTCATCCGTGCCGACAGGTGCATTTTGCAGCGCTGCTTGTCCGCCCTTTTCTTCCCATTCTTCCTGACTTCCCTGGAAATAGATATTTTCCAGCCTGATACAATCTGCAAAAATGTTTTCTTCGATCTTGTCGACACTGCTGGGAATATAGATGGTTTTTAAATTATAACAATCGTTAAATGCATTATCGCCAATTTTCTTCACGCCATCTGGAATAACGAGCACCGTCAATCCGGATGCACATGTAAACGCACTATTATCAATCTCTTCTAACCCCGCAGGCAGGTTCAGGGAAGTAACTGCGCAGCTGAAGAAAGCACTGCCGCAGATCCGCCTGACGCCTTTTGGAATCTCCAAATCCTGCAGGTTATTACAATATTGGAACATACCGTATTCTATTTTTTTCAGATCTTTCGGAAGCTCTATACTCGTAATGGCATAACAATTCGAAAATGCAGTGCTGGCGATTGATTTTGTATGCTCAGGGAAGGAAAGAGAAGTCAATTTATCACAGTGATAAAACACATTCATCGAAACTGTCTTAAGACCTTCAGGCAGACTGCAGTTTATCATCTCATCACAATCTTGAAGCGCTCCGGACTTGAGAGACAAAACCTGCCCAGGAATGGTGAGAGATGTCAAACCGCACTTTTTGAGAGCATAACTTTCGATGGTTATAAGAGTATCCGGGAGTGTGATATTTTGCAGTTTACTACACCCAGAAAAAAGATAGGCACTCAGGGAAACCATGCCCTCCGGCAGGTTGATTGACTCCAAAGCGCTGCAGTCCCGAAATGCCTTTTCACCGATCATATAGGTATTCCCTGTGAAAACGACCTGCGTCAGGTTCGTGCATCCCAAAAAAGCACTTTCCCCTATTCCATACAAAGATGCCGGCAACGTTACCTTCGTCAGTGATCCGTTATCCTGAAAAACACCCGGAGAAATATAGGTCACACCCTCCGGCACCGTGACCTCTGAGTCTGTGCCGCTATAGGAAAGCAGGACGCCATCTACCACGGTAAATCCGTTTTCATCTGTATTCAGACTCCCGGCATGGGCAAAGCCGGAAGGAATGGCGGGCGAAATCTGATCATACGCCGGTATTGATTTCGCGCCATATTGAATTTCTGCATATGCAAATGAATTCTTTGTATCTTCATCGCGGAAAGTGATATTCTCCCATTCCTCCTTGGTCCCGCCATAATAAACCGTCTGCAAATGGTTCCCCTTGTAATAAGGGATCAACTTATTACCGATAGTGGTAACCCCTTTTGGTATCTGCAGTGCATACAGCTGGTTACACTCACCGCCATTTGTGTCCCTGAACATATATTCATTCAGCACCGTAACTTTATCCGGTATCCGCAAATACAGAAGACTGCTGCACCCCGTAAAACAATATGACCCGATGGATTCAACGGATGATGGAAGCGATACGCTAAGCAGATTACTACAGTTAGAAAAAGCATTATTCCCAATCTTGGTCACGCCGGAAGGAACGGTCACATAGAGCAGGCTACTGCAAGCAGTAAATGTGCCGGACTCAATTGCTGTCAGCTTTGAAGAAAGTTTTACAGACGACAGATTATGACATCCTATAAAAGCACTGCCCCCCAGCGAGGTTACCGTGTCAGGCATGACTACTTCAGTCAGCTGTTCGCAACCGCTAAACGCCTGGTATCCGATGGTCTGAAGACTTGCCGGCATATTGATAAACACCAAGGATGAACAGTCTTTGAATGCATTTTTACCGATCACCGTAACGCTGTCCGGCAACGCGACAGAAACAAGCGAAGTACATCTGCCAAATGCATATTCGCCGATCTCAGTGACATTTCCATCGAACTTAACGCTTTGTAGCGTTGTATTATCCACGGTAGTGTTGTTTTCTTTTTTGATAAACGCACTATTTCCGATCTTGGTGACTGTATCCGGGACCACGACCTGGCTGTCTGACCCTGTATATTTGGTCAGCACGCCGTCTTCGATGACAAAATCACTCGGGTCTGAAGCAAGACATCTGGCAAAACTGCCCTGTACAAAAAGCAAAACGAAAAGGAGCAGACTCCCGATGATCAGACGGGCCACTGCTTGTTTTTTGCTGCCCTGAACTCTTATCATGCCTGTCATCTTCTGCTCCATAATGATCCCCCCTTGAATTTATCTTTCGTTTTTAGAATCGTTACCGGTATTTACACGATCATCCTCCGTCAGCCCCATGCCAGCCCGGAATCCTCCGGCTTTTTATCACGGAACATCAGCTCCTGCAGAGCAACCTTTGCATTCTTGCCTTCAAAGAGAATGGCGTTTACTTCTGTTACAATGGGCATGGAAATATTGTACTTCTCTGCCAGACCCTTCGCTGCCTTTGCAGCGTATACGCCTTCCACTACCATCTTGACTTCCGCCATGGCTTCTTCGTAAGATTTTCCCTGTCCGATCAGAATACCTGCGCGGTGGTTTCTCGAATGCATGGAGGAACAGGTTACGATCAGATCGCCGATGCCGGTCAGGCCGGAGAAACTTTCCTGTTTACCACCCATGGCAAGTCCCAGTCTGGAAATCTCTGAAACACCTCTGGTGATGATAGCCGCCCTGGCATTGTCTCCCTGGCCAAGTCCGTCTGCAATGCCGGCTGCCAGTGCGATAACATTCTTCAATGCGCCACCCAGTTCGATACCAAGCACATCTGGGCTGGTATAGACGCGCATATAATCACACATAAAAAGATTCTGGATAAACTCCGCGTCCTCTTTTTTCGCGGCGCCTGCCACCAGCGTGGTAGTCAGTTCTCTGCCCACTTCCTCTGCATGGGAAGGTCCGGAAAGTACACAGGCTACGGACTGTGGAATCTCCTCTTCAATGATCTCTGTCAGTGTCAGAAAGGTCTTGTCCTCGATACCCTTTGCCACGTTAACGATGAGCTGACCGTCTTTCACATATTCTTTCATGGAATGAGCCGTGCTTCTGGTAAAAGGTGAAGGGACCGCCAGTACCAGAAGATCCTTATCCTGACATGCCATGGCAAGGTCTGTGGTGTAGACAATGCTCTGCGGCAATTTCACACCCGGGAGTTTGCTCTCATGCTCCCGTTTCTCATCCAGCATTTTGATCTCGTCCTCCAAAATGGACCAGACCGTTACCTCATGTCCGTTCTCTGCCAGCACCTTGGAAAGCGCTGTGCCCCAGCTTCCTGCTCCGATCACCGCTGTTTTTGCCATGACCATTCCTCCTTTTTATGTTCTATTCGACTGGAAACTTATTATCTGATTATTGTATTTACATGCTGCAATCTGTGTATTTCCTAAGTTGATCGCTGCGTTTCAAATCCACCGGATTTCTCTACTCAACTTTATTCTTCTTTGAAAGATATGTCTTACGTTCATTTCCTGCCAGCAACCGCTTGATATTCTCATGATGCCGTACGAAGGCCATGATGGTGATGGCTGCAGCCAGCACATAATACTCGATCAATATCTCTCCGGCACCCACATGATAGATCCCCATCCGCTCCATCACTGCCATCATGATCACAAACAGCAGCGATACCGAAAGAGACGCCAGCGATACATAATGGGTTGCAAAAAAGATGGTAAAGAACAGGATAAATCCGATGATAAACGGGATCCATCCGTTCAGGATTCCCATGGAAAGATACATTCCCGCGAGGACTGCGATTCCCTTGCCACCTTTGAAATTCATATAGAAGGGGAAATTATGTCCAAGCGTTGCGCCAAGGCCTGCATAAAGCTGGAATACCAGATCCAGATCGGGGTTTGCTTTTCCGAAAATGATGTGCGCAAGGATCATGGCCAGCACCGTTTTTCCCGAATCTCCTGCCAGCACAATGCCGCCGGCTTTTTTCCCGAGCACACGAAGGGAATTGGTCGTACCCGTATTACCGCTACCGACCTTGCGAATATCTATGCCGTGCATCTTCCCGTAAAAGAACCCGGTCTGGAAAACACCGCAGGCATATCCGATTATCAAACAGATGATTCGACTCAGCATAATTATTTCTCCCTACGCTCCCTGATGATCAATTTGATCGGCGTGCCACGAAAACCAAAGGCCTCCCTGATCTTGTTCTCAATGTACCGCTGATAGGAAAAATGAAACAGTTCCTTATCATTGCAGAAAATCACGAAAGTGGGCGGTGCAACGGCAGCCTGAGTCATATAATACAGGCGCAGTCTCTTACCCTTGTCACTTGGCGGCTGCTGCAGGGCTGTTGCCTCGCCGAGGATCTCATTAAGCACACCGGTGGCGATCCGCAGGTGTATGCTCTGATAAGTCATATCGATCAGATCATAGAGTTTCACCAGCCGCTGTCCGGACAGAGCCGAGATAAAGATCAGTTCCGCATACGGCATAAAGGATAAGGTGTTTCTGATATTCTTCTCGAATTCCTTGGCGGTCTTGTCGTTTTTCTCGATGGCATCCCACTTGTTCACCGCGATGATAATACCCTTGCCACGCTCATGGGCGATACCTGCGATCTTGGCATCCTGCTCGGTAACGCCTTCCGTCGCATCAATGACTAAAACCACGATATCCGCCCGTTCCACTGCCGTAACAGTGCGGACGATCATAAAGTGCTCCAGTTCCTCTTTGATCTTATTTTTTCTGCGAAGACCTGCCGTATCGATAAACACATACTCATTGCCGTTATATTTCACCGCTGCATCCACCGCGTCTCTGGTGGTACCTGCGATATCTGATACGATCAGTCGGTCCTCTCCGATCAGCCTGTTAATAATGGAACTCTTACCCACATTGGGTTTTCCGACAATGGCGATACGGGGTCTCTCATCCTCTTCTTCGTCGACTTCCTTGACCGATACGATCTCTAAGATCGCATCCAGCAGATCACCGAATCCCTGCCTGTTGGCTGAAGAAACCGGATAGGGTTCCCCCATGCCCAAATTATAGAACTCGTATACGTCCATCTGCTGCTTTTCATAGCTGTCAATCTTGTTTACCATGAGGATCACGGGCTTTTTACTGCGCCGCAGCATATCTGCCACCTTGTCATCCGCATCCGTCAGCCCCTGTTTTCCGTCTACCATGAACAGGATCACGTCTGCCGTATCGATGGCGATCTGTGCCTGGGAACGCATCTGGGACAAGATCACATCCGAACTGTCCGGCTCAATACCGCCGGTATCAATGAGGGTAAACTCCCTTCCCTGCCAGTCCACATCCGCGTAAATACGGTCTCTCGTGATACCCGGCGTATCCTTGACGATTGAAATTCTTTCTCCAGCGATGGCATTAAAGAAGGTGGATTTTCCCACATTTGGTCTTCCTACGATCGCTACGATTGGTCTTGATTTTTTACTCATATCTGTTTCCTTATCTGTATATTTATAATTGCTTACCGTCCAGCACCGTCTGCACCAAATGATCCCCACCGTCATAGACGAGTTTCAGCGAGAAAAAGGGTGCATCCTGCGCCAGCAATCTCAAAAATACCTTATCTCCTTCCCAGATTGGCAGATCACAGATCTTGTCTTTTTCTACCCAGACAAGTTCTCCTTCGTCGCAGGCGTCACCCGAGATCATATCACCGGTATAACCATCTGCCGTATACAACATCATATATTCCGTCAGGCCGTTGCCGTCGCAAAAGGTGACGATACCGCGAAATTGCCAGGAGGTAAGGGTCAGTCCTGTCTCTTCCTTTACTTCACGCAGCAGGCACTCTTCCGGGCTTTCTCCCTCTTCAAAATGACCGCCCACGCCGATCCACTTATCATGATTGAGATCGTTCTTTTTCTTGATGCGGTGCATCATCAAATATTTGTCGCCCTGCTCTATGTAGCAGAGAGTGGTCAGATTGCTTTTTGTCGTCATGCTATACGACCCTCATCAGTTTTATCGTCTGCTCATAAATTGAGCATGCGATACTTTCATTGCGCTGCTTATGCGTTATTTTTTCTCTTCTACATTTCAATCATTCATCGCAGAAATTCCGAGTTTCGACAATTCCCGATGGATCATACTCATGATTCTGTCTTCATCGTAGGAAAAATCCTGCTTGGGCAGCCAGATCACATCCCGCTCCCGGCGAAACCAGGTCAGCTGCCTTTTTGCAAAATGACGGGTATTGCGCTTGATCAGATAGACTGCGTGGTCCATGGAATACTCGCCGTCGTAGTAACCGAGCATTTCCCGGTAGCCCAGGCCCTGCATGGAAGTATCTGTCTTTTGGACACCCATTTCCAGGAGTTTTTTCACTTCCTCAGCAAGCCCTTCCTTTATCATCTGATCGACACGCTCATCGATCCTGGCATAGAGTTTTTCCCGCTCATCCGTCAGCACAAAGTAGGCGTAGTTATATGGAGATTCCTTGCTTCGCTGCTCCCTGTTATGATCTGAGATCTTCTTGCCTGTCAGCTGATAAAACTCCAGTGCGCGGATCACGCGCTTTCTGTTCCCCGCCGGTATGGCCTCTGCGCTTTCAGGATCAATCTCAGCAAGGCGTTCATGCATAACCTCCGGCCCTTTTTCCAGCATCTCTGCCTCTAAGTCTGCCCGCAGTTTTTCATCCTGGGCCTGATCATTAAAATCGATATCGTAAAGCAATGCCTGAATGTAAAACCCGGTACCGCCCACCACAATGGGAAGATGCCCTCTTTGATAGATCCCTTCCAGTGCCTGCCTTGCTTTTTCCTGAAAAACGGTTACATCAAAAGACTCCGTCGGCTCTAAGATATCGATCAGATGATGGGGTACGCCCTCCATTTCCTCCGGGCGTATCTTGGCGCTGCCGATATCCATATGCCGGTACACCTGCATGGAATCGGCGGAAATGATCTCACCGCCAAGTTCCTTTGCAAGCCGGATGGACAGGCTTGTCTTTCCCACTGCGGTGGGACCGGTGAGGATGATCATCGGGGTCTTCTGTATTTCGTTTGTTGTATATGCTATTTCTGACATATTCCTGTTGATAATTCTCTGTGTAGAGTGAAACCTTTTATCATACATTTCATCGGTGGAAACGCTTCTCCATCTCCTGTTTCGATACGGAGATCATAGTAGGCCTGCCATGAGGACAATGGTAAGGATTCTCGCAGGCAAACATTTCTTCAAACAGTGCCCTGGCTTCTTCATAAGACAGTTTGCTTTTTCCTTTCACGGCTGCCTTGCAGGACATGCTGGCGATCTTGAATAAAACCGCATTGGAATCCTTTTTCGGTACTCCCTCCAGCACCGCATCCAGCGCTGACAGGAACAATTCTTTCTCACCCTGCCCGTAGAGATCCATGGGTACGCTGCGAAGGGCATAGCTGTCCTCGCCGAAATGTTCTACTTCGAATCCCAGTGATTCAAAAACTTCTTTATGTTGTTTCAGCGCCTCCGCCTCACGGGGCGTTAAGTCGCAGATCACTGGCGGCTGAAGACTTTGTGCATAGACTTCCTTTTCCCTGTAATGCTTCATCAGGCGCTCATACATCACTTTTTCATGGGCTGCATGCTGGTCCACATAGTAGAGTTTCTCGCCCATGGTGATGATCCAGTAGGTATCAAAGACCTGTCCTAGGATCTTGAAATTATCAATCTCCTGCTGCCGGATATCCACTTCTTCAAAGAGCTCCATCTGCTGCGGTTTTTCGATGATGACCACATCCCGCTGCTTGATGATATTGCTCTGTTCAAAGGACAAGGTCTTCTTGACGGGTTTCCCGATGACCTTGGGTGGC
>JAFZNL010000368.1 GCA_017550925.1 Lachnospiraceae bacterium
ATAGCATCCGGTCCCGCTTCGCGAATGAATGCGCCGAATTTCGGATGCTGGGCATTGAAGGTCTGGATCTTGGATCCGATCTGCATCATATCCATAGGATTCATGTTTCTATACCTCTAAATTGATTAATAGTCTCAGTCTGCGCTTCCGTACAGGTAGATCTTCTGTTCATCCGTCAGCACGTCGATCTGCTTGCCAAGGAAGTTCAGTTTCCGGACAGCCACGCCCTGATCTACTTCTGCCGGTACATCAATCAGTTTCTCTGTCAGCTCATTGCCATGTTCAACAAGATACTTCGCAGATAATGCCTGAATTGCAAAACTCATATCCATGATCTCTGCCGGATGGCCGTCGCCGCAGGCCAGGTTCACCAGTCTGCCTTCGCCGAGAACGCAAAGCACATGGCCGTTGGAAAGCTCGTAGCCCATGATATTGTTTCTCATCTGTCTGGAAGATACAGCAATCTCGCGCAAACGTGCCATATCGATCTCACAGTCAAAATGTCCCGCATTGCAAAGGATGGCACCATCCTTCATTTCCATGAAATCTTCTTCATCAATGACTTTGTCACAGCCGGTAACGGTTACAAAAAAATCTCCGTATTTTGCAGCTTCCTTCATAGGCATCACATCGAAACCATCCATAACTGCTTCGATGGCTTTCACCGGGTCGATCTCTGTCACGATGACTTTTGCCCCAAGGCCCTTTGCACGCATGGCCGTTCCCTTACCGCACCAGCCGTATCCTGCCACAACAACTGTCTTGCCGGCAACGATCAGGTTGGTAGTCCGGTTGATGCCGTCCCAGACAGACTGTCCGGTTCCGTAGCGGTTATCAAAAAAGTGCTTGCACTGTGCGTTGTTCACTCGAACCATGGGAAAGGCCAGTTTCCCTGCGCGGTTCATATTCTCCAGCCTGATGATACCGGTGGTAGTCTCTTCACAGCCGCCAATCACCTGCGGGATCAGATCCGTAAATTCCGTATGCATCATATTTACCAGGTCTCCACCATCATCGATGATGATGTTCGGGCCGATCTTTAACACCTGTCTGATATGGTGATTGTATTCTTCATCTGTAGCGTCGTACCAGGCATGTACTTCCAGCCCTGCTTTTACCAGCGCCGCTGCAACGTCATCCTGGGTGGACAGGGGATTGGAACCGGTGATATACATCTCTGCGCCGCCCGCCGCTAAGACTTTACAAAGATAAGCCGTCTTTGCTTCGAGGTGTACCGATAATGCGATCTTTTTTCCCGCAAAAGGTTTTTCTTTGGAAAACTCCTCCTCCAATGTCCGAAGCAGGTCGCAGTTTCTTTTCACCCACTCAATCTTCCGCTCACCGCTTTCTGCCAGATTAATGTCTCTGATCTCGCTTGCCATGATGTACCCCTTTCTTTTCGTTATCGATTTATTTTATCTCTTTGAATGCTTCAGTCGTTTCCCGTTTTTGTATTTTCATATCGGGATTTACACTACCAGTTCCAATACATTTCACAATCTGTCTTTGCGCAGCCCATACATCATCGTCATTTCGCCGGCAGCTTATAACCGGTTCCGATGAACTGCGCGATATCCCTTCCTGTCTCATCTACCACATCCACATTGACGATGGTACTGGTACGCCCGTTTTTCCGTACCTTCGCCGTTGCGATCAGCCGGTTGCCTTTCGGCGCCGATAAATAGTTGATGTTCACCTGCTGCGCCACGGAATATTTATGAACGTGATTCTGGATCACAGCGAATGCAAAATCCGCCAGTGTAAATGTCACGCCACCCATCACGCCGCCCAGGGCGTTCCTGTGTTTATCCGTCAGTTCCATGCTGCAGGTGCAGCCCTCGTCTGTCAGCTCATCGATCTGCATCCCATTGTCGGTTGCAAATCTGTCTCCTTTGAAAAACTCCCTTGCTTCTTCAATCGATGCAAATCCTGCCATGTCATCCCCTCGAATCCATCTCTTATTCTCCGGCCCTGCGCTTATCCGGTCGATATACTGTCACTTTTCTTTTATTTCGTCCCGGCTTATTCCTGATCCACACTATGTGTCTCAGTTACTTGATCCGCCGGTAATGTTGCTGATCCCGTTGCTGATTCCCTCGGTGATCCCGCCGATGCCGTTACTGATCCCGTTGCCGACACCGCCGAAAAATCCGGACAGGTTGTTATTGAGTTTTGCCAGCGGTTCAACCGCATCACTTAAGTTCCGGATTGCTTCATTGAGCTGATCGATATCGATACTCTGAATATTCTTCAGCGCTTCTGATACTGCCTCAGTATTATCCACAACCAGATCGTTCACATTGCTGATCATGGTATCGATCCCGGTCAGGGACTTTTCTGTCTGGACGATCAGTTCATCCGCTTCCTTAACCAGCGCTTCGGTATTTTCCGCCAGAGCAGAAATCTGTGCCGACATGGTAAGAAGTTTGGGTACAACGATCAGAACGGATACGATAACTGCAACAGCAATGGAGCAGGATGCGATCGCAGTCACCAGCTGTCTGCTTGCTGTTTTTTTCTGCAGCTCGATCAGTTCCTGCAGCAGCTCCTTTTCACTCTTATCATCCTCCGCTACGCTCAGCCCTCCGCCAAATGTTGCGGCATTCTCCATAGTGGATACGGCAGTTTCTTCTACGATGTCATCTACCTTTTCTGCTGCGCTTTCTACGATATCATCCGCTGCCATGATTTCCTTTTTCTCTTCACTCATGCATTTGCCCCCTCCGAATTTATCAATCGTTTTTCGGCCCTGTATTTTCACATTGAACTTTTCGCTGCCAGTTTTGTTCCAAACAACTGTCTATAGTGTACCAAAAAATCGCCCCCGTTACAACATCGGAAGGTATCCTGCCGCAAAAGCCACAATGCAGCATACCGCCGCCACTAATGGCAGGGATCCGGTGGTCCAGGCCAGGATGATGCCCACTACCAGAGCAAGAATTCCCGCTGTGACCGAACCTGTCGCCGTCAGAATCGCCGGGAAGGTCATGACCGCCAGCGTCACATAGGGAACGTAGTACAAAAACGAACGGATATAAACGTTCTTGATCGGTTTTTTCAAAAGTGTCACTGGGATCATGCGCAGCAGGTAGCTGACGGCGCCGGCTAGTAAGATGTAAATGTAGATGTTATGTGTCATATTTTCTTATTCCTTTTATTCTATCGACCCATTCTCACTGGCTTCATTTTCTCTGTCATTCCGATCAGCTGCCACCTTATCCATATCTGATCCTGTCTCTTCTTTTCTGGGAAACAGCACAGCTGCAGCCCCTGCGATTACAACGGTCAACAATATGATGCGCGTTCCTTCTGACCAGCCGCCGATCACCGGCAGGCGGGATGCGATATAGGATGCCGCAAAAGAGATCAGCACCAATACACCGACAATCTTATCTTTCTTCGCAGGCGGAATGATAATGGCAAGGAACATGCCGTAAAGCGCAACCGACAAAGCGCTGACAATATTTGCCGGCAGCATGTTTCCCATCAGGATGCCAAATGCCGTACCGAAGGCCCAGCCGGGAATGGCAACAGCAAACGCTCCGTAGGAATACAGAGGCTGTACATTCCCTTCCCTTGCAATAGCGATTCCGAAAAGTTCATCCGTAATATCGTAAGATACGCAAAGTCTGTGGACCATGGGGGTATCCGGCGAAAAACGCTGGGACAGCGCCGTGCTCATCAAAAGATACCTGGCGTTTGCAACCAGGGTGATGATCACCGCCTCAAGATAGGGCGCGTCCGCAGCTATGGTTGTGATCAGCGCGTACTCGCCGGCAGATGCATTATTCAAAAGGGACATCAAAAACCCCTGAAAAGCTGAGATACCGGCATTCCTTGCTGCAATGCCGAGAGAAAAGGCCACCGCAAAATAGCCGATACAAATGGGCATGCCGTCACGCACGCCCTGCAAGAAAATCTTTTTTTTATTTAATGTTTCCGTTTCTGACATGAATATTTCCTGTATTTCTTTCCTGTCCGGATCATACAGTTTCTTCGTAACCGACAGGATATTTCGATATTTTGAATGCTGTTATTCCGTATCCTCTGTCTGCGTCAGCAATTCCCTGCGAAGCTTCTCTCTCAGTGTCTTTGACTGATAGGGATGAAACTTCCTTGCAAAGCAGCAGCCACGCTCCCTAGCCTGCATGACTGCATCATGGTCTCGTTCTCCCAGGTATGCCGGCGATGAACCATCGCCCTTGGTCCAGTCCATGAATCGAAGTTCCCGGTCAATGATTTTTCCCTTCCACTCCTCAGCATTTAAAAAGATGGTCTGGAAGAAAAACTCCTCAGGTACCTGGCAATGCTTTAAGTCTTCCCAGAACGCAGCGCCATCTCCTGAAGAGATAAACCTTACCACATAAGCAGCCGCCTCCCGGGGCATGGAGATATAAACAAGCCCTTTATAGATACGGTTTGCCGGAAAAGGACCGATGGATACCCGAACCGACCCAAAAGCTTCCTGTGCCTTTCCCGCCATATCCTGCACTTTCCAGAGGACCTTATTCTTTATATTTTTATTGGCCATGATATTTTTGTACCGGTACCGCACTGTCACCTGCGGCGGCTGTTCCTCGGGCGGAATATAGGACAGATAAATATGTTCATCTGCTAAAAAACGTTCATCCAGCTGTCTCGCCGGATAGAGGGGATAATCCTCTCCCGTAAGCAAATGCAGATAGCCAACGTCTTCTTTCATCAACGCCATCAGCATCAGCTGCAGAATGGCTTCCACATGATGAAAGCTGCCCCAGGCGATGGAATAGGTCCGAACGGCCTTACAGCCTTCCATGCGGTTTAAGATCTCGATCTGTGCATCTGTGATGCTCTTGCTTTTTTCATCCACATGAATGAACACATAGGCGGTTTGTGAAAAAAATTTCGCCAGCTCATAGAGCTGGTCGAAATCCTTGTATGCCGTGATCAGATAAGCCTGTTTTTTCATTTTTCTGCCATCTTCTCCTTCAGTACTTCCACTGCCTTGTCATAC
>JAFZNL010000369.1 GCA_017550925.1 Lachnospiraceae bacterium
AGGCTCATACTCTGATTCTCCTGTAAATATTCAGCCGCTTCCCATATACGCTTTGCCAGTCAGTCGCCGCCCCAGACCCAGATACGGATCCTGCACTCTTTTGATATGAATAACCGCCGAAACTTTCAGAGTAAAAAGGTGACATTGCTTCACTGTCAATTCCACCATATTTTGCCTGCCAAGCTGTGATTTCATTTGCCAGTGCCAAAAATGCTTCAGGCGGTGACATTATCCAGATTGCGCCATGGAATTTTCCTTCATCCACAAGATCATGGTCAGAAACCTTGTGAACGCCATCATTTTTATGACTTCCAACAATCCTGATGTAATCAGTCGGCAAATCAAGTGAAGGCGTAATGCTTCCATCAGAAATAGCAAAATCACCAAAATGCTTATCTTCCTCATAGGTAAAATAGTTTTTGATTTCCGCACAAATTTCTGTCAACATCACGCCTTCTCCTGGTTTACTCAATCTTCTTTTGCTTTACGCCCTCTTTTCGGCTTTTCCGCATCAGCGGCATTGTCGGTTTTCACATCCGGCACAACCTTTTCAGGCTGTACCGGGGCTTTTACCTCAATTACCGGGCGAGTATAGTTTACAACATGGTTTCCAAATACCATATCACGCCTCCTTATGAAGTCTGAAGGGTCAGGCCAGACAGATCAAGTGTCTGTACTCTGCTGTGTTCGCCGTTGGAAACAACAATCTTGAACTTCTGTACATTCTTGTTAGTAATCTTAAAGATACCGTTTCTGTCAGGATCATTGAAGCATTCAACCAAACCGGTTCCAGCAGAAGGTTCAAGACCAACCTTGATACTGTTTGCCTTCGGATCAATATCAGACCATTTCAGGCAAAGGAAGTTGCCGGGTCCCCAAACATTGGTGATTGCATTGCTGCCGGACAGATACTTGATTGTACCAGTAACAGCGCCGTTTGCAACAGCAACATCACTTGCCTGCAGACTACTTACAGGAACATCAAAAACGCTGTTTCCCTGGTTTTCAGGAGCGATTGTTGCCGGATCCATAAAATCATCAGCAACCGTTGCAATGAACAGGCTGTCAGGATTGTACAGAACAGGCATAAACAGACCGCTTGCCTTCGTCCACAACACAGCCGGGTCAGTTTCCATCCACTGCATGATGTAAACATACGGGGAAACAGTCGATCCACCAACATCATAGAAACCAGCTGCATCAGCTTCAGGGGAATCACCCCAAAGACCCGTCCCCAGTTTTCCGCCGGGATTCGTTGCAAAGAACGTAATCTTATTCTGCGGGTAGTATCTGCTCTGTGCGATAACCGGGCGGCCATCTTCACCGATACTTGCAGACTCCCCATAGGTCAGATCATTTGTGATAATGGTATCAATGCCAAATTCATCGGAGAAGTAGTTTTCAACAGCACTTGTGGAAAGCTGTGCGCCTGCACCTACATTGCCATTGATAGCTGTCTGAAGGCGTGCATTGTTACGGATTTTTGCAATCACCTTTTTACTGGTCAGCATACCATTGATAGTGATGCCATGATCAAGTGCATCATCCACAATCGCCTGAATCTGCGAAGTGATATCAGCTTCAGTATTCAGATCAATGGTATAAGCTGTACGGCTTTCAGGAACACCATAATCAACAGTCAGTGCAAGATTGTTTTCATTGATAGTCACTTTACCAGTTGCCATCAACTCATTCTTTGCGACCTTTGTTCTGGTGATAACCTGATCAGCCAGCCTGATACCATCCTGAAGTACATAATCGTACAATCTCTGATCACCCTGTACGCCTGCGCGTGTCAGTGCACGAAGTCTTTCAGACTGATTGATTTTAACTTTGATCAAACCCTTTTCGATATTGTGGGTATCAATGGGAATGCGGAAGGTTTTAAGCGATTCAGTATCGAATCCATGGAACTGCGCCATAACGGGGATACTGTATTCAGCCGCAATGCTTTCCCATGCTGCCACAAGATTATCAGTCTTATCATCACCGAAAAGACTATCAATCGGATCATTCTGCCGGGTGGGGATCTGTGCGCCCACGGTCAGCCAATCTTCTTTTGTTACTCTACCAAAAATGTTATCTTCCCATCTTGCCATGGTTTACACCTCCTTAATAAGGCCTTGTAACGGCGGGAGCCGTAGCCGTAAACTTGAAACCCTTTGCTGCCAGTGCCGTCTTTGCCTCTGCTGCCAGTGCAACCGGGAGCCGGTCCTCATATACATCAGCATTTGCCGTCACAACGGATCCGGGCATATCACCCGTGGTAACATCCACATCCTCATACAGAAGGCCGATAGCGTTACCATCATTTGACGGATACGGAGTACCCATCTTTACATACTTTGTATCACCAACAACAGTTGCGCCAGCCTGTGCAATCTGCCTTGTTTCCCTGGTGACATTTTCATCATTATACGCCAGAAAATATCCCGGAGCGTATGTAGCACCATTTTTACCCTGAATAAATGCCATAGTTTTAGTCCTCCTTCGGATTTCCATAGTGTTCGTTTCTGTACTTTGCGACCATTTCTGCCGCCCTGCTGGGCTGTGATCCACCGTTTCCATCATTTGCCGGGGGCTTTGATACACCTGCGCCCTGTTCCTGTCTTGTAACGATAAAATCTGCCCATTCAGCTTTGACCGTTTCTGTCAGCTTGTCAGCGTCTTTGATTTTCCCATCAGCGTCAAGTGTTACGGAATCCACATCAGATACCTTCATAACACTTGCAATCCGTTTATCAGAAACCCCGGCATCAATCAAAAGCTGTTTGTATGCGTTTTCTTTCGCTGCCTTTTCTGCTTTTGTTTCGGTTTCAGCCTTGAAATGATCATATTCAGCCTGTACCTTTTTCAGCTTTTCTTCCCATCCGGCATCCTGGAATTTTTTCAATTCCTCTTTTGCCGTTGCAAGGTCCTTTTCCACACTTGCAAGGGAAGCCGCCTGTTCTTTCAGCTTTTCCTTTTCAGCCTTTTCCTGATCACGTTCTTCCTTGATTGCGTTTACTGTTTCGCTGTGTGCTGAAATGATTTCATCAATCTTTTCAGCCGGAATATCCATTGCTGCCAACATTTTGCGTGTCAATGCCATGTTTTTATCTCCTCTCCTTCGGTGGCTATGCTTTGCCATTAGATAAATTGTTATCCAGGGCGGTTCTTTGCCCTTTGCGGAAATAGTACAACAGATTTACATAATTGTCAACAGGCAATTTGTTGGATACGGCCTGTGTATGATGTAGCATTTTACCCCAAAATAAAATTCTTTCTCATTTTTATATTTTATATAGGACTTTTTTATTTTACCTATTTATGCTACATCCTACATGAAAAAAAAAGTAAATATATATATAATAATATATATAATAATATAGGGAACTCAAAAATAATTTGACATATAAGACAAGCTAAAAAATCGAAAATATGTTCTGTTTTTCATAGAAAAATGGATATGACATTTGCGTCATATCCATTTCCCGGTAAAAAATGTATGTGAAAGGTGGAAGCTATGATCCTAAAGCTGCCGTTGCAACCTCTTTTAATTCCTCAATATGATTCTGTGCGCCGTCACGCAAAAAATGCGCTTTCCCAACAGGATGATGATATCTGTCTATAAATTCAACATATGGAGAGTATTCCACATCGGACCCCACATATTCACATGGATCTCCGTCATAATCTCCGGCTTCATGCATCAGACTGTTTCTCAATCGCCCTGTATCAACCGGGCAATCACTTTTTGCGTATTTTTCAACAGTTTCGCCCATCAGCGACAGTGCTTTTTTGGTCTTTTCATTGATTTCTTTTATGATTTCATCAACGTGGCTTTCCACATGATCAATTGTAATCGTTACATCAGCCATTTGTCAATCCTCCTCTTCATCCTCTTTTTTCTCCCTGCGTTTCCGCTCTTCGGCAATTTGCTCTGCGTGAAAATCAGTCGTTTTGCCATAGTGGGATAGGTCATAAATGCTGCCATCAGCCTGTCTGACACCTATGATATGGCTGGTCATTGCGCACCGACAGTTGTAAACCGTTTCGGGTGGTGCGCCTGTATCACCCGGCTCCTCCAACTCATTCCCCAGGCCATCAATGAAATATTCGTGTGGCAGTACCTCCTGCCCATCCATATCTAAGTGCCAGTCACGGGTGCGGCCATCCGGGGTTGCCAGCCATACTTTCATCACAACAACGCCATCTTCCTCATACGCAAAATAGCGTTCCAGCCTTGCCCGGTTTTCAGCGTATGTGACCATGGTTCGTGCCGTGCGCCGTGCCGATACCTCATTTTTGTGGATAATGCTTCGCTTTTCCTCTTCTGTCATGCCTGTTGTGTCTGTACGGCTCATTATTTCAGGAAAAACGCTATCTGCTATTTTATCTATGCTTTCACCTTTTGCAATGCCGGATGCCACGATTTTATTGATTTCCCGGCTATTCCATAGCATATCTTTTTTTTCATTCAGGATCCGCAAAAATTTGTCACGATTGCTTTCAACTCTTTGTACCGCTTCCGTGGCAGTGGTGTGGTGTGTGGATTTTTCAAGATCAAGAAACCGACTTAAAAAACGGATATCCTGGTCAATCTGATTGTTGTTATGTCTGTAAATATCCGGCATTTGCCGATTGACATAATCCGTTGTTTCCCTGTTCAAGTACATGATCAAAACCGCTGTTCCGGCTACCATGCGTTGAAAATTGCGATTATTTACCGTCTTTTCCCTTGCTTTGCTTTGATATCTTTTCAGTGCCTGTTCTTCTTTTGTGTCAAGATATTCTTCGTATAATTCATCCAATTCTGCCCGGTTTTCTTTGATATATTTCCGAAAATTTGCACTGACAGAAGGGCTTGCTTTTCTGTATGTTTCGGCAAGCCTTTTTTCCATCAGTGCAAGTTTTTTATCGGTCCATTTCCTTGCAGAATCAGCCATTTATGATTTCCTTTTCTGTTTCTGTGCTTTCTACAACCTCATTTTCGCCCATTTCAGGCGTTTCTAATTCTGCGCCGTTCTGCAATGCCAATGCCTGATTGAAACGCTCTATTTCCTCTTGTTTCTTGCGTTCCAGCACATCTTCTATTTCATCCGGCGACAAAAACGGAAGGTGTTTCAGGATTGTTTCATCATCCAGAAATTGCGAAGCCGCAATGACCATTTGTGTTTCCTCTGCCAAATTTGTTACCTTTGTACGCTTGAAATTCGGTGAATCTTCAACTCCAATCAATTTCAACAGATTGTCGATAAAATCAGACACGCACATTTCAAATCTGTCACATTTCAGATCAAGGTTTTCATAGGCAGCGTTTATGGCCGTTGCCGTTACATTACCCGCGGAAATCTTGTCTGTATCAAGTGCCATTGCATCACGATAAAGTGAATCCCGGATATCAGCCAGTGCCGTCATTCTTGCCTGATAGGGGATATCTACTGTGTGGCTTTCAGCCCTTGCCCCATCATCCTCAACCACGGCCGCCTTTACTACTTTCAGCCGGTCAAGAAACTTTGCCAAATCTACATCATCCATGCCCCCGGCATTCTGTATGGTCCAATAAATCTGTGAACAATCATCAAGATCATTTGCGAACCCGGATTGAATCAGATCATAGCCATCAATCTTTTCACGTAAGCCTACAATCTCGCTTTGATGCGTCAAATTGCCCCATAGCGGCACGATAGGGAAGCCAGGGTAGTTTTCCCCGTCCAAAATCTCTGTTCCATCAGC
>JAFZNL010000370.1 GCA_017550925.1 Lachnospiraceae bacterium
ATCCGTCGTGATGCCGGTGTAAAGAGAGTCATCTTCGCAGCGGATCATATATACATAGTAAAGTTGGTCCTTTTCATTTTTCTTTGATTCTTTATTCATTTTCTCTTGCTTTTCTCCCGGAAGTATGCTATCGTATCACTCGCACTATCAACATAGTCAGTTCGAGACCTTCCTGACTTTAAACAAAACTAAAGGAGAACTTCATAATGAAAAACAAAAGCATTCTGTTCATCACTCAGGCAGCGATGATCGCTGCGATCTATGTCGTGTTGACCTTTATCGCCAATGCCCTCGGGCTTGCAAGCGGCGTGATCCAGGTCAGATTTTCCGAAGCACTTACCATATTGCCTTTCTTTACACCGGCCGCCATTCCGGGACTTTTTGTTGGCTGTATTTTGGCTAACACCCTGACAGGCTGTGCTCTTTGGGATATTGTTTTCGGATCGGTTGCAACCCTGCTGGGCGCCCTCGGCACCTACGCCCTTCGGAAAACGAAACCGGCAATCCTAATGACATTTCCGCCTGTTGTCGCGAATACGCTGATCGTGCCCTTCGTGCTGCAGCAGGTTTACGGCGTTCCCGACAGCATTCCTTTCCTAATGGCAACGGTGGGGATCGGAGAACTGATATCCTGCACTGTTTTAGGACTGGTTTTGTACCGTGTGTTGCTGCCGATTAAGAGTAAAATCTTCCAGATGGATTTAGAACCGTCAGCGGAAGAGATCAGAGCAGCGAAACTGATCAATGCACAAAAAGGATAACTACTTCTTTCACACATATACCACTTTGTGAAAAACCGCCTTGCATCTGCAAGACGGTTTTTCTGTAACCACCCCTGGTTAGCTATGTAAAACTAAATAACGAAACGGTCGTTCTTTTCTATAACGATCTTGATCTCTCCCTCGCCCTTGTGGTAGGAGTTGGCGCGGATCGTGTCATGGCTCTCTACGATGCAGTTCTCGATGTAGGTATTGTCACCGATATATACATCATTCAAAATGATGGAATTCTTGATGGTGCAGTTGTTGCCGATGAAGGCGCCCTTGAAGACCACCGAATTCTCTACTGTGCCGTTCACGATGCTTCCTGAAGAGATCAGGCTGTTGCGGATGTTTGCGCCAACATTGTATTTTGCGGGCGGCAGGTCATCCACCTTGGAATAAATATCCGGATACTGACGGAAGAAGTAGTCGCGGATATCGGGCTTTAAGAAGTCCATGTTCGCTGCGAAATAATCTTCCACGGATGCGATATTCTTCCAGTAACTCGTGATCTTGTAACCGAAGATCCGCTTCATGTTCTTGTAACGGATCAGGATATCTTTAACGAAATCGTACTGGCCATCCTCTGCGCCCCTCTCGATGAGCTCAATGAGCTGACGGCGGCGGATCACGTAGATACCGCAGGAAATGGTGTTGGAATTTGCCACAATGGGTTTTTCCTCAAACTCCTCGATACGGCTTTCTTCGTTCATCTTGAGGATACCGTAGCGGTCTACATTTTCATGTGCCGGCATATCCTTGCAGACAACGGTGATATCAGCCTTCTTAGCGATATGATATTCCAGCACCTTGTTGTAGTCCATCTTGTAGATGCAGTCGCCGGAAGCGATCACTACATAGGGCTCATGGGACTCGCGCAGGTAATCCAGATTCTGATAGATGGCATCCGCCGTGCCGCGGAACCAGGAATTGTTCTCATTGGTCACCGTCGGCGTAAATACGGAAAGACCGCCCTGCTTACGTCCAAAATCCCACCACTTAGAGGATGCTAAGTGCTCATTCAGACTCTTTGCATTGTACTGTGAAAGTACAGCCACCCGCTGGATACGGGAATTGGTCATGTTGGAAAGGGCAAAGTCGATACTGCGATAGCTGCCTGCGATGGGCATTGCTGCGATCGCACGTTTTTGGGAAAGTTCCCTCATTCTGTGGTTATTTCCACCTGCTAAAATGATACCGATCGCTCTCATACCTCTGCCACCTCCTTGATCAAAGTCTTGCCGCTGGGAAGTGCTCCATCAGGATAATCTTCCTTGCTCGTGATACCGGAAACAACTGCGTTCTTGCCGACAGTCACACCACTGGGGATCACGCTCTTTTCACCGACAGTCACCAGACCATGATTGTAAATATGCGGCGCGGAATCATTTTCTGCCTCGTCGCCGATACCGAGTTTCACGTTATCGCCGATCTGTGCATTTTCAGCAATGATACCCTTGTATACTTCACAACCTTTACCGATCTCGGCTTCATTCATGATAATGGAATCCCTGACAATGGTATCCGCACCGATGGTCACGCCACAGCCGATGACGGAATTATAAACCTTGCCGTAGATCTGTGCGCCTTCACCGATGATACATTTTTCAATCTCGCTCTCAGCGGAAATGTACTGGGGCGGAAGGGTATCGGATTTGGTGTAGATCTTCCAATACTCCTCATACAGATTGAATTCCGGAACAATGTCGATCAGCTCCATATTTGCTTCCCAATAGGAGTTGAGGGTTCCTACATCCTTCCAGTAGCCGTTGAACTCATATGCATAGCACGGTGAGCCCTTATCATGGCAATACGGGATCACGTGTTTACCAAAGTCAAGTCCCGGCTGGGATGCATTGGCGATCAGCGCCTCTTTCAAGGTCGCCCAGTTAAAGATATAGATACCCATGGATGCCAGATTGCTATTGGGATGCTCGGGCTTTTCCTGGAATTCTGTGATGCGTCTTTCATCATCCGTTACCAGGATACCGAAACGCTTTGCCTCTTCCATAGGAACCGGCATAGCTGCCAGGGTTACCTCAGCGCCTTTTGCCTTGTGGTAATCCAGCATAACCTCATAATCCATCTTGTAGATATGGTCGCCGGAAAGGATCAGCACATAGTCCGGATTGTAAGTATCCATGAACTCAATGTTCTGATAGATTGCGTTTGCCGTACCGGTGTACCACTCTGTATCTTCACTCTTCTCATACGGGGGAAGCACGGAAACGCCGCCCACATTACGGTCAAGATCCCAAGGAATACCGATACCGATATGCGTATTCAGACGGAGCGGCTGATACTGCGTCAGCACACCGACCGTATCTACGCCGGAATTGATGCAGTTGGAAAGCGGAAAGTCGATGATGCGGTATTTCCCGCCAAATGATACCGCAGGCTTGGCCACCTTTGCGGTCAAAACACCCAGTCTTGATCCCTGACCACCCGCCAGCAGCATGGCGATCATCTCTTTTTTAATTTTCAAGTGCGTCACCCCTTACCCTTTGTACTCACCGGGAAAACCCCGATTACGGTCAATTATAACATACAATTTTCGCAAAGTGAATGATTTTCACCATAAAAAAGCGAAAAATACGCGTTTTTGTAGTCAATTTGGATAATGTTGCCCAAATCATCGCCGGGTTTTTGTGCAACTTTTTCGAAGGCATGGACCGGGCAAATAAAAAAGACTGTACATTGTTGTAAAAAATGCACAGTCTGTCATGTCAAAACAACGCATTCACGCTTTGTATTTCTCCGGATTCGCCTCTTTCTCGGCATTGATCCAGTCTACTGCCTCTTTTTTCCCATCTTCCGTCAGTGGAAAATCCTTTGAAGTGATCAGCTCCGGTTTGGTCTTGCCAAAGCTTAAGGGTTCTGGCCAGATGGAAACACAAAGAGTGTTGGGCTTCGGCGGCTTATATTCCTTTCCTTCGGCCTCTGCCTTTGCTCTCAGCTCCTGTTCTTCCTCCGGCGTGATCCTAAGAACCGCCTGCATCATATAACGGATGCCGGCATCAGAGCCGGGATAGTCCAGTTTCTTGATATAGTTCAGGGATATGGTTTTTTCATCGATCATATGTGTCTCCTAACAGATTTAGAGTTTCCTGTCTTCGCATTTTCATACCGGCCTTTATAACACTGTCATGCTGTCAATTTGAGCCAAATTGTATCCCATAATAATCATCAATCGCCATCAGCCATACAGCAAGATATTCATCTTTAAACATTGTCGAGACATATTCCGTCGCACCGTCGTTCATATAGAATGTCCGGTCCTGATAGTTCGCAACCCAAATATCCTCCGCACCATAAGCTGTGAGGTTATAACGATACTCTGCCGCATTGTTGGCATCTATGAAACAACTCTTGATCTTTACATTCGAATCATGAAAATTGTTTGCCACGGCAAGCGCCATCATCATATGCTTTTCCCTGCTCTCTTGATCAGCGGAAAGCTGGTCATCCACAAGCATACAGGCAAGCAGATCATAGAATAGCTGCCTGTCGATGGTACGCCCTTCTTCCAAAACAGTGGAATCGATATAATCAAGGAATCCATTCAGGTCCTTATCTTTAAAAAGAACTGTTGATCCGTTCATACCGCCATTTGTTACCAGGTAAAGCCCATCTCCGTTCCTGGTGACATCCACAAAGCTGTACTTTGTCTTTTCGCCTTCCGGTTCATCTGCCGCCGGGCTTGTTTCTGCACCGTTTTCATCTGCTGCATCGTTATTTGCCACATCTGTTGCATCAGCTTCGTCCACATTTGCCGTATTTGCTACGTCTGTTACTTCACTTCCTGCTGCGTCAGCTGTTTCAACGGTATCACTACCTGCCTGACTGCTGCCTGCATCCTTATCCGGACCAAGGTCAAGGTTTTTGATCGAATCAGCCGCATCCTGCAGGCCGGAAACATCAATATCCGTGTCAACATTCACAGAGGGCATTTCGCTTTCATCCAGCTTGAATCCCTCGTCTTTACTGCCACAGGCGGCCAGCAGGGCTGCCATGCTGCATGCTGTAATGGTTACAATCGCTCTTTTTTGTAATCTCGTTTTGAATTCAGTTTTCATTGTGGTTTTCATTTTCCCTTCTGCTTCATTATTTTTGATAAAACTATATTTTATATCATATTATATCATATAGAAAATCCAGGATTCTGTCATTCGCCATCCTGTGCCCAGGCCAGTGCGGCATTTACCGCGCGCTTCCAGCCGG
>JAFZNL010000371.1 GCA_017550925.1 Lachnospiraceae bacterium
CTGGCGCTGATCACATTGTTTCTTATGTGGTTTGGCGTTGATGAGGGATCTAAGATCATGATCATTCTATACGGAACAGTATTTACTGTAGCCGTAAATGTGATAGCAGGTATTCTTTCTATGGATCAAATGCGGATATATGCCGCAAGGATACTGGGAATGAGTGAGATGGAGATCTTTACCCTGGTGGTGTGGCCGCAGGTCATACCCTATGCCTTCACCGGTGCGAGACTCGGTCTGGGAGGTGCATTTGGCGCGATCGTGGCAGCAGAAATGGTTGCAGCCCAAGAAGGTGTGGGCTTTTTGATCTATAATTCAAGGCTATATTTCAGAACAGACTGGATCATCGCAGGGGTGATCACATTGGGACTGATGGGATTTCTGTCGGATAAGTTTTTCAGAGCGCTGGGGAACCGGTTTCTGGGCAGATTCGGCGTGAAAGAGAAAGCAGACCTTGCTTAATCAATAACCAAAGGAGGAGATAAAAATGAAAAAAACAATGAGTAAGACAGTGAAAAAGACAGGCGGGAAGATCATAGCGCTTATAATGGCTGCAACGCTTGCAGCGGGCCTTACGGCTTGTGGTTCGGCGGATTCTGCCGGTACCGGCGAAGTCAGCGCGAAGGGTGCAACAAAAGAGCTGACAAAGGTCAGGGTCGGTACGGATACCATGCAGCTTGCTTATGCACAGATCATTGCTAAGCAGAAGGGTTATTATGAAGAAGAAGGGATTGATGTTGAGATCACAACCTACGCAGCCGGGATTGAGACGATCAATGCGATCGTGACAGGTGCGGCAGATATCGGTGCTGCTTATGATTATGCACTGTGCACCAGACTGATACCGGATTCCAACGTCAGAGTCATTTCAGGATTTGTAACAAATGCCGATGGTTCATACTGGTATGAGTCGAACAGAGAAAACATTCAGACTGCAGCAGATCTTAAGGGAGCAAGCATAGGTGTCGTAAAGGGAACACTTGGTGAATATCTTGTGGCCAAAGAACTTGAAAGTGCGGGACTGACTCCGGCTGATGCGGATATCAAGTATTTAAGTGCTGACGGGGAGGTTGCTGCAGCTTATGTTTCGGGACAGCTTGATGCCATTATCGGTCTGAAGCCTTTTACCGAAGAATATGAGAAAGTAGAGGGACGGCATACACTCAACACTACCGGTGATCTCGGGATCAAGTCACAGGGCTTTATTGCAGCAGACGATTCCTTTGCAAAAGATCATAAAGATGCTGTAGCGGCTTACCTTAAGGGTACCCAGAAAGCACTGGATTATATTAAGAGTGATACAGATGATGCAGCACAGATCTGCGCCGATTATCTGACAGTGTCCAAGCAGGATGTGCTTATTAGTTTCGATTCGTTTACATTTGATGTAGCTTTCCCGCAGGAAGACTATGATCATCTTCAGGATATCGCAAACTGGTGCGCGGAAAATGGTGTGCTGGAGGAAACAAAAGTGAGCGATTATGTAGTCATTGATCCTCTGCAGACGGCATTTCCTGAGAAAGTGACATGGAAACACTGATGAGCATCGGGATTGTATTTAACATACAACATTTTTCGGTACACGACGGTCACGGAATAAGGACCGTCGTGTTCCTGAAGGGATGTCCGCTCAGATGCAAATGGTGCGCTAATCCGGAATCCCAAAAGGCCTATCCGGAAATGGGATGGACAAAGAAGGAGTGCATCGGTTGTGGCGGCTGCATAAAGGAACTCAAAGTGCTTGCATGCTGTTTTGAACAGGAACGTCTCATATGGAATGCCGATGTCCTGAAGCTTCCGGATTTTGCTGATGACATATGCCCTTCTGGAGCTTTACATGTCATAGGAAAGTGCATGAGCGCAGACGAGGTTCTGGCTGAGGTTGAGAAGGATCAGAAGTTTTACGAGAATTCGGAAGGCGGACTGACACTTTCAGGCGGAGAACCCATGATGCAGGATGCATTTGCCGGTGAGCTTTTGGCAAAAGCAAAAAGCAGACATATGAGAACGTCAATGGAGACTTGCGGATTTGCACCAACCGATACAGCGGTCCGACTCTGCAGGCATCTGGACGAATTGATCATGGATATCAAGCTTCTTGATCCTGACAGGCATAAAAAGTGGACGGGAGCAGATAACGGTATGATCCTCAGGAATATTCACGCCATCAGAGAGGCGTATCCGGATCTGCCGATTCTGGTTCGGACCCCGGTGATACCCGGAGTAAATGATAATGAGGATGAGCTTATCAATATAGCACGACTGGCGAAAAAATTAAATGCCGGATATGAAATCCTGAAATATCACAGACTTGGGGTATCAAAGTACGAATCATTAAACAGAGAGTATCCGATGGGGAGCATCGAACTTTCTGCAGAAAGATTTGAACAGCTTAAAAGAATTGTGGAACAGGTGCGAAAAACCTATTGACATGATAGGCGAATAATGCTACTATCCTCTCACTTATCATTCACGCCAGATCGGAGGGGCAAATTTGAATATCACACAGATGAAATATGTACTCGAAGTAGCCGCAGCGCCTTCCATCAGGGAGGCATCTATGCGGCTTTATATTTCCCAGCCGGCCCTTTCAGCCAGTATACGTGATCTGGAGGATGAGATCGGCGTCCTGCTTTTTGACAGGACCAATAAGGGTATCAAACTGACGGAGGAGGGGCGTGAATTTGTTACTTATGCAAAGCGTGTAGTCGGACAGTATGAGATCCTTGAAGACAGGTATTTAGGTGACAGACTCAACCGTGAACGATTTTCGGTTTCTACGCAGCATTACAATTTTGCCATCAAGGCTTTTACAAAGGTGATCAGGAAAACAAATCCGGAAAAATATCTGTTTTCTGTACACGAAACCAAGACACAGGAAGTTCTTGAGGATGTAAGGTCCCTGAAAAGCGAGATCGGCATAATATCGTTTTCCGGTGCGAATGAAAGTCTGCTCAAAAAGCTGATCAAGGATTACCGGCTCGAATTCACGCCGCTGATGCGAAGA
>JAFZNL010000372.1 GCA_017550925.1 Lachnospiraceae bacterium
TCCGTCCTACCGCTTTTCCATCCGGGCAAACAATATGCTGATCGAAGATGAGTTTCTCTATGGCATGGTGACCAATTCCACCTCAGTGGGCGGCTTTGCCAATATCACCGGAAGCAATGTGCAGATGGACGACGGGCTGTATGAGGTGACTCTGATTAAAAATCCCAAAACCGTCATGGAATTCAATGAGATCATGGTAGCCCTGGTCAGTGGCCGGATCGATACCCATATGATCTACTGTTTTAAGGCCCCGCAGATCGAGTTTGAATCCGAAGAAAGCATTTCCTGGACATTGGACGGAGAGTATGGCGGCAGCCACAAACACGTGACCATCAAGAATAATAAAAAAGCGCTTTCGCTGATGGTACCGGCTGACAGGATTACAGGATAAAACGAATTGCATGTTTTTGAATTTAATAGTTTTTGAATTTAATAGTTTTCTTTTGGGCGCATTTCATGTATAATCGATAATGGAATCTGCGTTTTGGCGCAGCGAAATTTGATAATTTATCAGATCAATTTTTTTGGTCATGGATAATTATAAAAAAGTAAAAATGAAAGGAAGGTACTAAACATGGCACTTGTAACAACAAAAGAAATGTTCGAGAAGGCCTACAATGGCGGATATGCCATTGGTGCATTCAATGTGAACAACATGGAGATCGTACAGGGTATCACAGAAGCAGCTGATGAGCTGAAGAGCCCGGTGATCCTCCAGGTTTCCAAGGGAGCGAGAGCATACGCTAATCACACTTATCTGACCAAGTTGGTTGAGGCTGCAGTGATCGAGCATCCCGATATCCCCATCGCCCTTCATTTGGATCATGGTGATACATTTGAGCTTTGCAAGGATTGTATCGATGGCGGTTTCACTTCCGTTATGATCGATGCTTCCTCCAAGAGCTTTGAGGACAACATCGCACTGACCAAGCAGGTTGTTGAGTATGCACATGCTCACGGCGTTGTTGTTGAGGCAGAGCTTGGTACCCTTGCAGGTATCGAGGACGAAGTTGTTGTAGAAGCTGGTAAAGAAGCATATACCAAGCCTGAAGAAGTAGAAGAGTTCGTTGAGAAGACAGGTTGTGATTCCCTTGCGATCGCTATCGGAACCAGCCATGGTGCTTACAAGTTCACTGCAGCTCAGTGCACCAGAAACGCTGATGGAATCCTTGTTCCCCCGCCGCTTCGTTTCGACGTACTCGAGGAGTGCATCAAGAGACTGCCCGGCTTCCCCATCGTTCTTCACGGTTCTTCTTCCGTTCCGCAGGAGTTCGTAAAGATGGTAAACAGCTACGGCGGAAATATGCCGGATGCAGTAGGTATTCCGGAAGAGCAGCTTCGTAAGGCAGCTGAGCTGGCAGTTTGCAAGATCAACATCGACTCCGATATCCGTCTTGCTATGACAGGTAACATCCGCAAGTATTTCGCAGAGCATCCTGATCATTTCGATCCGCGTCAGTACTTAAAGCCCGCTCGTCAGGCAGTGAAGGACATGGTTGCTCATAAGATTAAAAACGTACTTGGTTCTGACGGAAAGGCTTGAATTTTTTAAAAAGCAGGATAAAAAGAATCAGATAAATGGAAAAACCGCCGTAAGGCGGTTTTTCTTATGTGAAAGGAGATGATGAAATCTCGAAAATTTCGGGAGGAAGCTGGGTGAAAAGGGGTTTTCACCCAGCCGCTTATGAAAAAGTTTTTATATTAAAAGCAACACATTTTCGGTTTCTGTAGTTTCAAGTATAGAAAAGTTTCGTGTACATTTCATGTTATGTAAATTAATGATTGTTAAATAATTTGTGAACGGGATATGAACGTGCCCCTTAAGCTTTTTCCGGTTCCGGATATTCTACGCCGAAGGTATCGACCGTCATGGACGCGATCTTCTGCTCCTGAAGCGGACGGTCCATATAGTCGGTTGCGGTCTCGGCGATCTTGTTGACATTCTCAAGCCCCTCGGTCACTTTTCCGAAAGCAGCGTAAAGACCGTCAAGATGGGGAGAGGTCTTATGCATGATGAAAAACTGGCTGCCGGCAGAGTCGGGATGCTGGCTTCTTGCCATGGACAGAACACCCTCCGTATGCTTTAAGTCGTTGGCAAAGCCGTTTTGGGAAAACTCGCCTTTGATGGAGTAGCCGGGTCCGCCGATGCCGATGCCTTCGGGACAGCCGCCCTGGATCATGAAGCCTTCAATGACGCGGTGGAAGATCAGGCCGTCATAAAAGCCCTTTTTGATCAGGCTGATGAAATTGTTTACGGAATTGGGTGCGATCTCGGGATAAAGCTCAGCTTTGATGACATCGCCGTTTTCCATAGTGATGGTTACGATAGGGTTCTGACTCATGATAGTCCTCCTTTTTGGTTGTTTTATTCATCCGTATTTTCGGGCCCTGTGAGAGCCCGTTTTGTTACTGTATCATTCGCAATTTTATCATAAGATATCTGATCCGTACAGAAAAAGTGAAATTGAGGAAAAATTCACAAAAACAAACGAAATTTTTGTGCAAATCGTCGGAAATTACTTCGTGCGTGATTGCACGCTTTCTGTTATACTATATCTGTATTGGGTTCTTATTTTTCGGAACACCTTAAAATTTTTATTTAAGGGGGACATTGCTATGTCTAAATTTGTGTATCGATTTGAAGAAGGTAACGCCAACATGCGTGAGCTCCTTGGCGGCAAGGGTGCAAACCTGGCAGAGATGACCAACTTAGGTCTTCCCATTCCCCAGGGTTTCACCGTTACCACTGAGGCCTGCACGGATTACTACAAGCAGGGCAAGAAGATCTCCGATGAGATTCAGGAACAGATTTTTGCTGAGCTTGCAGTGCTCGAGGAGAAGCAGGGTAAGAAATTCGGTGATACCGAAAGCCCGCTCCTGGTTTCCGTTCGTTCCGGTGCAAGAGCTTCCATGCCGGGTATGATGGACACCATCCTGAACCTGGGTCTGAATGATGTATCTGTTGAAGGCTTTGCTAAGAAAACGGATAACCCCAGATTCGCGTATGATTCCTATCGCCGTTTCATCCAGATGTTCTCGGATGTGGTTATGGAAGTGCCCAAATCCCTGTTTGAGCGCGTGCTGGACGAGATCACGGAAGCAAAAGGCGTTAAATATGACATGGATCTGACGGCCGATGACTTGAAAGAAGTGATCGCAAAGTTCAAGACCATCTACAAAGACAAAATGGGCGAGGATTTCCCGCAGGATCCCAAGGTACAGCTGATGGAAGCAGTGAAGGCTGTTTTCCGTTCCTGGGATAACGAGCGTGCTATCGTATACCGCCGTATGAACGATATCCCGGGCGACTGGGGTACCGCAGTTAACGTACAGTCCATGGTATTCGGAAATATGGGTAACACCTCCGGTACCGGCGTAGCATTTACCCGTAATCCGGCAACCGGTGAGAAGGGTATCTTCGGTGAGTACCTGATCAATGCTCAGGGCGAGGACGTGGTAGCCGGTATCCGTACACCCCAGCCCATCACCAAGCTCGAAGAGGATCTGCCTGAATGCTTTGCAAAATTCATGGAGATCGCAAATACCCTGGAAGAGCATTATCGTGATATGCAGGATATGGAGTTCACCATTGAGGAAGGCAAGCTGTACTTCCTGCAGACCAGAAACGGCAAGAGAACTGCTCAGGCAGCTCTGCAAATTGCCTGCGATCTGGTAGATGAAGGCAAGATCACAGAGGAAGAGGCAGTGCTCAGGATCGAGGCAAAATCCCTTGACCAGCTGCTGCATCCCACCTTTGATCCGGAAGCATTGAAGAACGGCGAGTGCATCGGACAGGCGCTGCCTGCATCTCCGGGCGCTGCAGCAGGTAAGGTTTACTTTACAGCTGAGGATGCAAAGAACGCACATGTAAACCGTGGCGAGAGAACCATCCTTGTCCGCCTTGAGACCTCCCCTGAGGATATCGAGGGTATGCATGCTTCCGAAGGTGTCCTGACAGTCCGCGGCGGTATGACCAGCCACGCAGCAGTTGTTGCAAGAGGCATGGGTACCTGCTGTGTATCCGGATGTGGCGACATCTCCATCAGCGAAGAAGATAAGGTATTTGAACTTGGCGGAAAGACCATTCATCAGGGCGATTACATTTCCCTGGACGGTTCCACCGGCAAGATCTACTACGGCGATATCAAGACCGTGGAAGCAACCGTTTCCGGTAACTTCGGACGGATCATGGAGTGGGCAGATAAGTTCCGCAAGCTTCAGGTTCGTACCAATGCAGATACACCTGCGGATGCAGCCAATGCAGTTCGCTTCGGTGCAGAGGGTATCGGTCTTTGCCGTACAGAGCATATGTTCTTCAATCCTGACAGGATCCCGAAGATCCGTCAGATGATCCTGTCCCAGACAGTAGAGCAGAGAGAAAAAGCACTCAACGCTCTGACCCCGTTCCAGAAGGGCGACTTCAAGGCGCTGTATGAGACCATGGAAGGCAGACCGGTAACCATCCGTTTCTTAGATCCGCCGCTTCATGAGTTCGTACCCAGCGATCCTGCTGATATCGATGATCTGGCTGTTCAGATGATGATGACAGCTGAGCAGGTTCAGGAGATCTGTGATTCCCTGCATGAGTTTAACCCCATGATGGGTCACAGAGGCTGCCGTCTTGCGGTTACCTATCCTGAGATTGCAAGAATGCAGACCAGAGCCGTGATGGAAGCAGCCATCGAAGTAAAGGCTGAGAAGGGTTATGACATCGTTCCCGAGATCATGATCCCGTTGGTAGGCGAGAAGAAAGAGCTGAAGTATGTCAAGGATGTGGTTGTTGAGACTGCTGAGCTTGTCAAGAAAGAAAAGAACTCCGATATCGCTTATCACATCGGTACCATGATCGAGATCCCGAGAGCAGCTCTCCTTGCTGACGAGATCGCTGAGGAGGCAGAATTCTTCTCCTTCGGTACCAATGACCTGACCCA
>JAFZNL010000038.1 GCA_017550925.1 Lachnospiraceae bacterium
CCATAAGAAGCAGCCATTTCCTTCATCATCTTCAGAGCGATCATCTGCTCGGAAAGCTCTTCACGAAGACGGATCACATCATCAGTCATAACACGGCCGGTGGAATCCTTCTGTGCCTGCTTGTCCTCGATCAGTCTGTCGATACCATACAGAGCGATTCTTCTGTAGTCACCGATGATACGGCCACGGCCATAAGCATCAGTAAGACCTGTGATAACATGAGAAGAACGGCAAGCTCTCATCTCAGCGTTATAAGCGTCAAAACATCCTGCATTGTGAGTCTTACGATGAACGGTGAAGAACTCGGAAATCTCAGGATCTACTGTGTAACCGTTGTCTGCGCAAGCCTTCTCTGCCATACGGATACCACCGTAAACCTGCATGGAGCGCTTGAAGGGCTTGTCAGTCTGGAAACCAACGATGGTCTCTTTGCTCTTGTCAAGATAGCCGGGGCCATGGGATGTGATGGTGGAAACCACTTTGGTATCCATATCAAGCACGCCGCCTGCTTCTCTTTCCTGCTTGGTCAGGTCCATAACCTGTGCCCAAAGGTCCTTTGTGTTCTGTGTGGGGCCGGAAAGGAAGGAATCATCTCCATCATACGGTGTGTAATTCTTCTGAATAAAATCACGCACGTTAATCTCGTCTACCCACTTACCGCCGGTAAAACCAGTCCATTCTTCTCTCATTGGTAACTGCCTCCTATTATTATGTGATGTTATTTTGTAGCGATCCGCTGATCCGAAGTGAAAAAAAGAAATCCGTAAGGTGCGCGGATCCGTTTTTCAAAATCAGGAATCGTTACTGTTCTAATTCAGAGTATATCGAATCCATTTTAGGCAGTCAAGACAGGGGGATGTTCTTTTTTGTATACAAATTATAGCCTGGCTATGCAGGAAAAAGTGATTTTCGGTCAAATTACCGAAAAGTTGTGTATATTGTATACAGTAATTAGTGCCCTTTTGGATAAACTATACAAGTTGTGGTAGAATTGTTTGTAATTGTGTACAAATACCTTGCGATTTACGTGGATGTGAACTTTTTGTGAAGTTGGGAAAAGTGTTCGCATCCGGGCAAGTTTATGATATGATAATCCTTGGCTGCAAAAGCCGACAGTATAGATTACGTAACGTCCGGCATGAAAACCGGAGGCTAAACGAAGGATAAACAAGGAGGAACAATACAATGGCACATGAAGGAATCACACCGGATATGACGATCGCAGAGATCATGATGAAGGATCCGGAGGTTGTACCCGTACTTTTATCCACAGGCATACACTGCATCGGCTGTCCTGCTTCCCAGGGCGAGAGTCTGGCAGAAGCCGCTATGGTACACGGCATCGATATCGATGACCTGATGGATGCGATCCATAATGCACCTGCTGCAGCGGAATAAGTGTATTCCTGACATAAATCATTTTCGGCATACAACATGAGAAAAGCGGGAGCAAAGCTCCCGCTCTTCTGTTATATAGGTAAATCATGGTCAAAATCGATATAGCCTTATATCTGTACCAGCGCCTCAATCGCCTTCTCAGGAATGATGACATCAAAGTGCTCTTTCATATAAGAAATGCGTGATGCAGGCGCAGGGATCAACACGCCGAATTCTGATGCCATATTGCAAACCCTTGCAAAGGTACGGGTCAGTGTATCTTCCGGATCGAGGTAGAGATAATACCTGCCTTCCTCATCCCTGTACAGGGAAGAATGGGCCTGATAAAATCCGGCTACGCTCTTTGCAAAGGAATTCAGTTCATTCAGTCCCGCGCTCAGTGTGCAGGGGGATGTCCTTTTCTCGGAATCCGTCTTCTCCTCCGAGCCCGTGGTTTCATCCGACTGAACCTTTTCCAGTGTATCCCGCATTTCCCTGAGCATATTGATCATGCCGCGCGCGAAATCATCGGACAAATAAGAGGTGTCCGAGTCCTCATCATCGCTTACGCTGACAGAAGGAGCAAATTTGGAAAAACGGGTATCCAGTTCTTCGGGATCATCTACCTTGGTGATGATCAGGATGATGCTGTCGGCATTGACCGGGATCGCTTCGATCACCAGCGGTATATCATCCGCCACAAAGCCAAACTCATGCTCAGCCTGTTTCATCATATCCCGAAACAAACTTTTTGCCTTTTCTGAACCGTAGGCCAGCTCGCTGATCTTCAATTGTCTGCTTGACAAGTCCTTGCCCGTCAGAGTACAACGGATCTGCCTGTCATTCACACGTTCAATTTTCATATCATGCTACCCAATTTATCATCAACAGTTTTCGATTATGTATTTTCATATCGGACTTTACACTATCCAGTACTATCAGCAGTTTCCGGTTTCATAATATATATCGGACTTTACACTGCCTTTATCAAGTAGTTTCGACAACTGCTATGTGCTATTTCTAATATTATTTTAGTGCGAAAACACCTATTCGTCAAGTCGGTGGATCTTTTCACGCCCCGATTTAACAGAATTTTCACGGTTTTAAGGAGTGGCCATATAAACACTAAAAAACCCAATTGCGCCTTAGCGGTCTCTTTTCTATAATGCAGACAAGAGGAGCGTCTGTTTCAATTTGTGCCGGAAAGGAGGACCGCATACTAACAGGTTTTCGGACGCAAAACCGTTCTGTTCGGGCATTACGGGAATAGCCCTTTCTAAAATATTCCCGATCTTTTGGGTAAGTGATTTGTGCTTATCTGATTTCACCGCCATCGGTGTATTTTCACAATCATGATACAAAACAGTTTACTGATAGTTTTAAGGGTACAGAACCGGATTCTTCTCTTAAGATGGATCAGGTTATCAATGAAAACCATGGTTTCACGGGATCCTTTTGGGTGATGACTTATCCATCCGATCCAGCAATACAATGTTGTTTTTGTGTAGGAAAAACAAGATTTAAGCATTTATAAAACACCCTCTGTCATGAAACGGCGGATCTTGTGCCGGTCGCAAATCTGACAGAGGGCGTTTTTTATCTGTGGATTTTTCGTGAAATTGTCTGATGGCATCTGTTTAGTCTTGTTTTTCTGAGCAATTGCGGTTATACTATGCATGTATGTGATAGAAACTCAAGTAAACGGAGGTGTGTATTATGGCAAGAGTGATCAGTGATGCTTGTGTAGCATGTGGTGCTTGTGAGGCAACCTGTCCTGTTGGCGCTATCGCTATGGGCGACGGCAAGTTCGAGATCGATGCAGAAAAGTGCATTGACTGCGGCGCTTGCGAAGGTGGCTGCCCTGTTGGCGCTATCGAGGAAGGCTGATAAGTTTCAACTTACGGCAAAAGCAAAAGCACGGGTTATCCCGTGCTTTTACTTTTTATCCATTTTCCGGCTCCGGATTCTCACGCAGAGCTTTACTCTTCATCCTGCAGATTTCTCTGGCTGTGGTCCATATTCATAAATCTCGTGTACTCCTGCAGCCAAACCAGCTTCACCGTACCGAGGGGACCGTTTCTCTGTTTTCCGATAATAACCTGGGCGATTCCCTTTTCCTCACTCTTTTCTTTTGTATAATACTCATCCCTGTAGATAAACATTACCACATCGGCGTCCTGCTCGATGGCTCCGGATTCACGAAGGTCGGAAAGAACCGGCCGTTTATCCGGTCTGCTTTCCACCGCGCGGGAAAGCTGCGACAGGGCGATCACAGGGACGTCAAGCTCTATGGCAAGCGCTTTTAAGGAACGGGAAATCTCGGAAATCTCCTGCTGCCTGGAATCGGATTTTCCATTGCCTCGCATCAGCTGCAGGTAGTCGATGATCACCAGTTTCATATCGTGTTCCATCTTGAACTTTCTGCATTTGCTGCGCAGTTCAGAGAAGGTCATACCCGGCGTATTATCAATGATCAGCCTGCTGGTTCCGATCCGGCCGGCACTTTCGATCAGGGAATCCCAATCCTCGTCCGTCAGGCTGCCGCTTCTTAGTTTCTGGGCATCTACTTTGGAATCCATGGCAAGGAGTCTGTTTACCAGCTGCTCCTTACTCATTTCGAGGGAGAAAATCGCAACCGTATTATTCTCGTGCATGCAGGCGTATTCTGCAATGTTCAAAACAAATGCTGTTTTTCCCATGGAAGGCCTTGCCGCGATCAGGATCAGATCTGAATTCTGAAAACCTGCTGTTTTGTAATCAAGGTCTATAAATCCGGAAGGAACGCCGGTAACATTACCGGACATTCTGCTTGCCATTTCTATCCTGTCCATGGCATTCGCAACAATCTTACGGATCGGCACGAATTCACCGGTATTGCGCTTTTGTGTCAGTTCAAAGATCTGTTTCTCTGCCATTTCCAGAATGGCTTCGGTGTTTTCCTTGCTATCAAAACACTCGCCTGAAATCTGGTCGCTAACCCTGATGAGTTTACGAAGCAGTGATTTATCCGCAACGATCTTGCAGTAGTCCTCCACATGAAAGGTAGAATACACATCTCCGGGCAGGTCACGCAAAAACTCCATATTGCAGACTTCCGGCGGCATCCCCATTTCGCGGAGCCGGTTTTGTACCATGACCAGGTCGATCTCTTTTCCTGCATCTGTCAGTTCACAGACCGCACGGAAAATCGCGCCGTTTCCCTTACTGTAAAAATCCTCCGGCCTCAGATAATCCTGTGCCATATAAACCTGATCTTTATCCATCAGGATGCTGGCAAGCACTGCCCGTTCTGCCTCCGATGAATAAGGCATCTCTCTTTTTAAGATCTGTTCATTTCCTTCCGGCATTTTTGTAACCCACTCCTAATTTATCGTTCGCTTCCGTCTTCGTTTTATCTTACATTTCCGTTACGCTGACACGCAGCACGCCGGTCACCTGGGGATGAAGTTTCACTTTAATCTCATAGGTGCCGAAATTCTTCAGCGGTTCAGGCATCACGAATTTCTTCTTATCGATCTCTTTTCCAAACTGCTCTTCATATGCTTTGGCAATCTCTTTTCCGGAAACGGAACCAAAAGCTGCGCCGCCGGCACCGGCCTTTAATTTCACTTCTACTTTCTGACTTTCCAGTTCTTTTGCAAAAGCCTGCGCGTTGGCCAGGTTTTCCGCAGCTACTTTTTCTTCATGCTGCTTCTTTAATTTTACATCGTTCTCACTGGCCGCCGTTGCGGGTGTTGCCAGTTTCTTTTTGAAAAGGAAGTTCTTTGCATAGCCTTCAGATACTTCCACGGTTTCATTCTTTTTCCCGACTTTTTTCACGTCTTCGAGTAAAATAACTTTCATGAAATCCTCCTTTTTGATCTGCTATACAAATTGCAGGGATAGCCATCGGTTCATGCAAGCATGTCCTCTGCCTGTCTTTTCAATCCTGTATATCAGATCTCCTTCTTATCCTTCATCTCATCAAGAGTTGCTTCCAATTTCTTCATGGCCTCTTCGACAGTCACACCTTCAAGCTGGGCGCCTGCCATGTTCATATGACCACCGCCGCCCAGGCGTTCCATGATGATCTGCACATTCACCTCATCAATGGATCGGGCGGAAATATAGATCTTGCCGTTACATGGCGTCAGCACAAAGCTGGCCTTGATGCCGGTGATATTCAATAGTTCGTTTGCAGCCTGGGCGCCCACAACGGTGGGAGCGCTGCCCCGATCCGGTGAGCTGGCCGAGATCGCATACTCGCCACGGAAGATCCTGGCCTGTCTGACCGCATCTGCCCGTGCCCTGTAATCATCTGCATTTTCCCGGAACATCTTGCGTACTCTGGTGACATCTGCACCGTTCCTGCGCAAAAATGCCGCCGCTTCAAAGGTAC
>JAFZNL010000373.1 GCA_017550925.1 Lachnospiraceae bacterium
AACCGAGGATATAAAACGCAAAAGCGGTTACGAAGAAAAGTATGATGCACTCCTTAAAGAAAACAAGCTCTTGTTCACGCTGGATCTTATCAAGGAAAAACTATCAGCTGCTTATGCCATGACCGATGAAGTCCAGATGATCCTCCATCTGATCATTCAATTAAAGGCTACGTTGCTTGATCTAACCCGCCTGATCTAACCCAATCTTAAAGGATATCGTGTCCTATAAGAACACCTTATTCTCGAATATTTGTTTGGTTTACATAACACTTTTTTTGAAAGAACCGGCCCGATTGGCACCGCCCAGAATTGACACCCTACAATGTAGGGTGTATAATTATGCCATAAAAGAATCATGATAATAAACGGGGGATGAGCTCTTTGTTTGAAGATTTAAGAGATGGATTACAAGAAGCAATCGACTATGAAAAGGGAGTTGGAAGCGCCAAAACTACCACCTACATGATCTCACCTGTAAAAAAATATACAAACGAGGAGATAAAGCAAATTCGCAATAAGGCCGGTATGACGCAGTCTGTCTTTGCCAGCTATTTGGGCGTATCGAAAAAAACTGTGGAAGCATGGGAACTGGGTCGCACCCATCCTACCGGACCTGCTTATAGGTTGATTGACATGCTTTCATCCGGTCAAGAGAAAAACCTCTCATTTATAACTTGCAAATAATCCAAGTGTACGAAGGATAACAAGATGCGTTACAAAGCCATTGTTTTTGATATGGATGGGACAATTTTAGATACGCTTGATGACTTGGCAGGAAGTGTGAATCACTCCCTGGCTTTATTCGGTTATCCTACTCGGGGCCGTGATGAGATCCGTTCATTTTTAGGAAATGGTATGGTCCGGCTGATTCATTTAAGCGTACCGGAAGGGATTTCAAAAGAGCAGGAAGAAGCTGTCCTGAATGAGCATAAGGCTTACTATCCGCTGCATTCCTGTGATATGACAAAGCCTTATGATGGGATCGTGGATCTGCTGAAAGAATTAAAACGACGCGGCATTAAGACGGCCGTGGTATCAAACAAAAGTGATGCAAATGTAAAAGCGCTGGTATCTCAGTTTTTCGATGGGCTTTTTGATGTTTCCATCGGCTCCATGGAAGGTGTTGCCAGGAAACCGGCTGCGGATATGGTAAACATGGCCCTTGAGCGGCTTGGCGTTTCCAAAGAATATGCCATCTACATCGGGGATTCTGAAGTAGATCTTAACACGGCTAAGAACAGCCAACTGGATATGATCACGGTAACATGGGGATTTCGGGACAGAGACCATCTCATTCAAAACGGTGCTACGGTTTTTGCTGATACGCCGGAGCAGATACTTGATTTGCTTTGATTCTTAAAAAGCGGTGCCAGGATTCCGGCACCGCTTCTTTCTTACTTTGCATCTTCATTCTTGTTCAGTATGCGTTCTCCCTTATCATCATATTTTATTGTTCCATCCAGCACTTTTTGATAATCATCACTATATTTTTCACCTGGGGTTCCTGTTTCGAAGATTTTGAAATGATTACCCTTGGAATCTGTAATGACAGAATGAAAAAGATATCCTTCATAATCCGGCAAACCGGCACCTCCCGTATCTTTTCCATATTCTTCCCATAATTCTACGATAAATGTCTCATTCGGATATTTTTCCTTCAAGTATTCTTCATATTCCGCTTTCATACTGTCCAGCTCATTCTGGCTCATTTTCTTATCAGATTTTATTGTGCATGAACAAAGTGTAATCAGGATGATCACACTTATTCCAAGCAATTGTATTACTTTTTTCATTACCATTTCCCTTCAACAAGAAAAGGTTTATCACTGTTATCCTATGCTTCGTTACAAATGCCCAGGATACGAAACGCCCTTTGTTCTGCAGTAAGTCTTTTATCATTGAGCACTTCTGAGTGTTCTGAGTTTTCTACGTCAAACATCGGATCCTTGCTGTCTCTTTGAAAAAGAACTGAATTTCTCGCGATTACCTCTGTAACAGCATTAAGTTCTGTCATTACGCTTCCTTCATCTGGCAGGATTCTTCCCACCATCAGATCCATCATATGATCGATCCTTTTGTAGGCGTCATATACACGGATCAGATCTGTCATGTCTTTGAGTTCCATCCTTTTCTACCTCCCCTTTTGGTCTTCAGTGCTAATCATTCAATACTTCTGTATTTTCATGCGGATAGCTGCAAAGAACACTATCCAAATACTCAATTCCGCAAAAATATTTGCATATAGAAGTATTTTTCACCGCACATTTATGCTCTCTGGAATTTTCTGCTTCGTTCCACGGACAGACACTTTGATCCCAGTTAACATTATCGCTGACCAAATCAATATCCATGTTAGCGCCTGAATATTTTTTGATTGATACTCTATCCATACCTTCCCCCAAAGTGGTTATTTCGTATTTTTCTGACAATTTGATTAGCTAACAACCGATAATACGCCCGATCAGTTCCTTTTGGCTTGTGCTGCCTTTTGCTGAAAAAATATAAATGCCATTTTCATCACTGCTTCTTTTGTAAAATGCCGGGAATAAAAAGCCGAACTCCGGATTTCCCGGCTCATACTCATCTTTTAATGGGGATACCACGCAGACCAGAAAACTGTAAACTTCCTCTGATCCTTCTATCCATTCCTTATCCGTACCCTTCACAGGAACATCATAAGCGCCATAGTAAACGTAGATGCTGTATTCGCCTTCCGTTTTATAACTTTCCCCAAATACCTCATACAAAATGGAAAGCAGTGCATCATCCTTAAGCTCCGCTTTTCTAAGTCCCATAAGAAGCTGCCACATGCTGTTCTTTTTTGTGGAATCTGAAAACCGGTACTCAACAAGTTCTTCGTTTTCTTTTGCAAAAGGAATTGCCTTCGCGATCTCAAGGTTCCTTTTGGTTTCTGCGCTTTTAAGATTTCCGAAATGCGTATTAAAGGTACCATTGTCATATCCTTCCGGATCCATGTAAGCACCTGCTATTCTTGAAAAGCAGTTACGGGATGGAGTCATACGCCTGGTAAGCTCCATCATATCGTCACGCCTTATCATTGCTTTTATCCTTTCATGAAACAGATTCTGGCCGGTGGCATCAATTTACTGCAGGATATCAACCACTTCCCCGATATACATATCATGCGGGGTCTGTCCCTCATAAAATGTCTTAGCTACATTTTCCGGCATATTTTCTACTTTCAGTTCCTGCTTGAAAAGTTTCTTGCAGACAAGCGTTACCTCTGCCTCTTCAAAGGTTACGGACTTATCAAGGATCTTTGCCGTAAGACCGGTGCCTTCCATCTTGTTGATATCACGCCCGGATTCTGATCCAAGGACAGATAAGATCTTTCTATACTGCTCGGGGAAAAAGCTGATAGTAAAATAGTCCTCGTTGTCCATAAACTCATGCGTATAGCGGCTGGTTCTGACATATCAAAAAACCAATAATGTGTCTGAATCTCCATTGGTCTTTCGCTTGCTTCCTTTAGCAAAGCCATCGCATCATCATCAAGGATTGCCATACGGTAATATAACTTCTCCGGATCGAGAAACTCCTCTGCAATCCGTTCAATCAAATCTGCCTTCCTAAGCTGCGATACTTTCCGGATACCAAGATCCGATGCAAACCCCTTCAGGGATTCCTTATCGTACAGATCCATCTTTTCTCGAAATGTCATCTCACTTGCCATGAAAGACCTCCTGCCCTCATATTTCATCTTTCTTTTTCCTATTCTACCACAGGTACATTACAAGAGGGAGAGATATATCAGATTATTTTCAGTTTACATAACTTTGTTTTTCACAAACTCGCAAGCAATGTCTGTGTCCAGACAACGCCCTCCGGGCGGCTTGTTGGGAGTTGCTCCCAATCCCTTCAAACATCAGGTTTTCACCTGCTGATCTACGCACCGTGAGCGACGCTAAATGCAATCAAAGATTGCTATAAATAACGAAAGCAGGGGCACCCCACCGGATCCAAATCCGATGAAATGCCCCTGATGATCAGATGCTTGTTTCTTCTTTTTTCTGTTTTTCCTTTTTCTGCTCCTCTTTCTTTTCTGTCTCACTCTCAATATCGAGAAGGCGCTGGATATCGTATTTGGCAGTAGCCAGATCTGTCATCTCCTGCCTGGCTTTTCTGTAATCACGGTATGCATCTTTCTTCTTTTGAAGAAGCTCTGCATATTCCTCATTGAGCTGTCGGATCGTCGGTAGCTTTTCCGTATGCAGCTCACTGAATGCATGCTTGGCAGCCTTATGGATCGTGATCTCTTCTCGATGTTCTTCAAAGAACTTTTTGCTGTAACCGGCTTTCCGGTATGCCACATATACTTCTTTTGTCCTTGCATAGTTCAAAATCTGTGTTTTCAAAGCTACGATCTCAGCCATTCTCTTCTCCGAGGTTTTTATAACAGAGGACAATTCGTTGAACCGGTCACTCGCTTGCTTTGCTCTTTCTGTCAGGGTGTCCATATCTCTGATATCCTGCTCCTCCAAAAAGAGAAGTGCCTTTGCGATCTGCTTGACGTTATAGACCTTTGCCCATCTTTCATATCCCGCTCCCTTGCCCTGGGCAAGCTTTGCCTGGATGTCGATGAGCAGGTCCACCTTCTTTTCGGGTTTTACATGTTTGCTTTTCTTTCGGATCTCTGGATCCTGCTCCATTTCTCCGGCGATGATTTTCTCAAGATCCTGCTCAGTGTACAGTTATGCTTCTGTGCGATGGACTTTGCCTGGAATACGTTATTCTCCAGTTCCTGCTCCGTACGGCCTGTATTGAGCACCAGAAAGGTCAGAAGAAACATCCTCTCATTCTGGCTCTGCAGCTCCTTTAAAAGCGCCTTGGCATCCTTTCCGAAGGTTGCCAGGTCCGAAGGAATGATATCCATATCATATCCGGCTCTCACCGCTTTTTTCTGTTCCTCGATCTTGGATCTGTCCAGCTCCGTGATGGTATGCTTCACTGTTTTGATCGCCTCATTCTGATCCACCGACTGGATATGCATGGTAACGATCTGACTGGATTCCATGTTCAGAAAATCCGCCAGCATCCTGTCACTGATATCCGATGCATCGATGGATAAAAAGCTCATGGCTCCGAAAAGACCGCCCATGGTAAACTTCTTTCCGTTGGGAAAGCTGAAGCTGCTTGGTGCAATGAAATCCTTGACCGACAGACCGGAGTCTGTCAGATATTTCCAGTCAATGTCGTTTCCTCCTCTCTGCCTCTCATGCGACATATCTCCGCCCAAAAACAAGTTGACTTTTATGCGATTTCACGATAAACTGAGGGAGTAAAAGAGATGGGCTATACATCACACATCATGCTGTGGGCGGCTCGTTTCTTTTTTTATGTTCAGGATATCGTACAGATACTTCTTTCCGTTTGCTGAGTGATTTACAAGCAGTCTTGCCGCGAAAATGTTATATCTTTCAAGCTCACCTGCATCGCTGTACACGGGAATGGCAAACCGTACATCGTAACGGTACCAGCCGTATAGCCGACGATCCTGTCTTTTAATAAGCACACCATATATGGATATTTTTCTTTTGTTGTCTTGATCCTGTTTTCAAAATCTGCAACTGACGGAACTTCATATTCAAAAGAAACAGCGGTATTCAGAACATAATATGAATATATCTCCACCAGTTTTTTAGCATCTTCGGGATCAGCGTCCCTTATAAACAGTTCTCTTTCCATATTATCCATATCCCTGACATCTCCTATAAGAATTTTTCAACGTCCTTCGCTTTAAGAACTTTTCCGGCTGAAACTACTTTTCCATCAATTATAAGAGCCGGCATACTCATCACCCCAAAACCCATGATCTTTTCCATATCCGTGATATACTCTATCTCCGCATCGATCCCTTTTTTCGCTACTGCTTCTTTTGCAGATGCAAGGAGAGCCTCACAGCTTTTGCATCCTCCGCCTAATACCTTGATATTCATGACCATATCCTCCTTCAGATGAATAAATATTGAAATAAGTTGAAACCATACCCGACAATGATGATACCCACTGTACAGATGG
>JAFZNL010000374.1 GCA_017550925.1 Lachnospiraceae bacterium
CTCCCCGAAGATATGATCGATATCCATGCCGATACCGAACGCCCCGGCCTGCTCGGCAAACTGCATCTGGTCAAGTATCTTACCATGGTCTGCATTGGGTTTTACGATCCTTACGGTTTTAGCTCCTGTATCTATGATCTTTTTAAACTGATCATTTTCCATCATTCCGCAAAAATTCAGTGCATTACACTTCTTTGCGGCAAGGGAATACTCCTCAAGACCCGTCTTTTCCCTTCCTGCAAAGCTTTTAAGATGTGAGAAAGCCGGCATCATAACCGGCGTTGCAAAATGCTCTCCGAAAAAGTCTATGGATGTATCTGCCACAACCGAATCAATATATCTTGCCTGAATAAGTATGGAATCCATATATTTCTGTGTGATCAGGTTTGCATCTGATAATCTAGTATAATCCATTCAGCACCTCCTTAAGATAGCCCATATATCTGATATACTCTTCGTCCGTTTGCAGATGTTCCAGTATCATGGGCATATCTTCATCTATGGCATGCATTTTCTCAGCATAATAGCGTATCTGAAACTCTCCAAGTCCCGGTACACATTCGGTCAGTTTTACGGTGTACTCCTGACCAAGATGGATATCCTTAATATGACAGCTTTTGATCTTATCGCCAAGGAGATCGGCACATTCATCCACAAGCTCTTCAGGATGGAAATACCTGTCTGCGGAGTTTGTCATATTGATGATATCTACATGTACCGCAAAGCGGTCACGTTCCACTTCATCCAGAAGTTTTTTATAATCCTTTGGATCCGTAGGCACCATCCACGGCATGGGTTCCAATGTAAAAAAGGTGTTTTTGACATCAGCCGTGTCTATGATCTGCCTGACCATCCGTATGATCTCCTTCCGGGCATTTTCGGAAAAGTTTTCCTTATACGGTCCGTCCCACCTTTCCCCAAAGGCTCCGGCCACATTAACGCAGCACTTTGCCCCGACATAGTCGGCCAGACGAAGCTGCTGCACACAGTAGTCCATATTCTTTTTTCTTTCCTCCGGATCCGGGGACAGTGCATTTCTCCAGATACCCACTTCCGCAATAGTCAGCCCCGCCCGGTCTGCAGCCTCCTTATAGGCTGTTATTTTTTCCTCAGGCTCATTGCTTTGCACCGGAAATACAACTGTCCTGCAGCCCAGCTCAAGCTGCTGCGCGGCCCACATTTCCGGAGAATCATGTTGCAGCGGTGATGAAGTACCAAGTCTCATTTTTGTTCCCCTCCCTTTTTAATCTCTGTTATACCCTGTGTGGCAGGATCCGGTAAGATCTGTTCAAACTGCCCTGCCTGTTTTCTTCAGATCATATCCCGGCCGGCCATCCCTCCTGCCTGCGGATCCTTGCATAAATGATATAAGAAACGATCGCCGTGAACAGATCCGCAATTGCCTGTGTCCAGACAACACCCGACATACCAAACAGAGTGCTGAGTAAAAACAAAAGCGGAATATTAAAGACGATCTGCCGTATTACCGCCAGCCAGAAGGATTCCTTACCCCTTCCTATGGCCTGCGTGAAATGAACCATCGAAAAACACAAAAACATCAGCGGAGTGGCAAAACAGCGCGCCCGGAGAAACTGCGTACCATACAGTACTGTATCCGCATCCCCGATAAATGACTGCATGATCAGAGGCGCGCAGACATAATAAAGTCCCACGCAGAAAAGACCTATGATAACACCGACGCCTCTTGCAAACCGGAAGATCGAATCCATACGCTGTCTGTTTTTCGCTGAATAGCTATATGCCAGAAGCGGCACCATACCCATACAGATCCCGACACCGATATTCAAAGGCAGGCGCTCTACCTTCAATACTATGCCGATAGCCGCAAGCTGCTTATCACCATATGATGAAGCCAGGCGGTTTATCACAATATTGCAAAGATCAAACAGAAAGATCCCCGTTGCTGCCGGGATCCCTACGCCGAAGATAGACGACATGGACTTTTTCGCCGGTTTTTCTCCCCTGAAATAAGCTCTCAGGATCGTGTCTTTGCTTGCCTGTTTATATACAAAGATAAAATATACCAGCACCGCGACATTACTGAGCATCGTAGCCAGCGCTGCGCCCATGACCTGTTGTCCGTCCGGCAGGATCACGAACATGAAAAGCGGATCCAGTGCGATGTTAAGCACGCCGCCCATACTCAGACCGAAGGAGGCTTTTGACGAAAGCCCGATGCTGCGCAGCATGGAAGAAAGCGTACTGCTCAATATCACCGGTATACCGCCGATGATGACCACAAAGATCATATACTGCTTTGCATATCCCAACACGTTATCGGATGCGCCAAGAAAGCGGAGCATCGGTGTCATTGTGATCAGACAAAGAACCGAAAAAACAGCTGCCCAGCTCAGTGACATCCTGATGCAGGCAGCCGACACCCTGGAGGCTTCCTCATCCTGCCCGCTTCCGATCAGTCTTGCGATCAGGGTTCCTCCTCCGGTTCCGAAAATATTAGATATAACGATGGTGATCATATAAACCGGCAATACCAAAGAACAGCCCGCCACCATATACGGATTATTGGTACGGCCCACGAACCAGGTGTCCGCTATATTATAGACAAGAGTGATAAGCTGGCTGGCAATCGCCGGAAGTGCCATGACCGCCAGCGCATGCCAGACAGTGTCCTCTTCAAACAAAAACTTTTTATCGTTCATGATCTGCACCGAAAAACTGCATTAACCAAAAAAATCTGCCAAAGCAAATGATCATGTATCACTGCTCCAGCTTATACTGCATCATTTCGTATTTCAATCTGCTGCCTTCTGAGATCTCCTGCGGCAAAAGTGCCCTGGCCACAAGCTTCAGATCGTCTGATGCTGTATCTGTCCGCCGAAGATTGGCATAATCTCCGTCAATGCTCACCACCTCATAATACCATGTTTCAAGATTCATTTGCCATCCTCTCCCTTCTGCGGCAGCTCATCCCTTTTAAATTACCATCGCTTTTATCGTTTCCCAGTCAAAGCAGCGTGTGTACCCTTCGGTTGGAAGATCGCAGTTCCGATTCCACGGTCTGTCGTAGACCATTACCTTAAGCTTTGGCAGATGCTCAAAAAAACGAAAGGCCGTAGGTGAATCCTCTACCGCATAATCAAAATGCATCCTGTAATAATCCTCAAGCTCCAGACTGAAATCCGAGTTTTTGATGAAATTATCCCGCCCGTATTTATTCAGACAATATAAATGCGCACGGTCCAGTCCGTGTTCGTCAAGCCATCCCCGTGATGCTTCAAACGCACTGAAAGACCGGCCGGTTATTATGGATACTCTGTGCCCTTTGTCTATCCAGCCGTTAACGGTACTGATCGCCCCCGGAGTCTCTTTATATGACAGCAGAGCCTTTGGTCTGTGTGCCTCGATCATCATATGCTCAAACCTGTCATCTGTAAGGGAAAAGGATTTTTGCAGGTTGAAATACCTGATCTCCTCATAGGGTATATCCAGATCAAAAAGCTCTTTTATAAGCCCGGAAAAATACCTCGCCGTTTCACACAGACAGTCATCAAAATCAACGTAAATATCCATTTTCCCCACCTTTGCCGATACAACTTCCGACAGAACAAATAAAATCCCCGGCCGGTCAGGCAGCCGGGGATATTATGCTCATATCTTTATTATTTCAGACTATTCCGTGCATCTGTCCCGGCCGGTCAGATCATACCCAGAGCTACAGCTGTTTCCTCCAGCTTTTCCCTGATCGGTATATGCTGAGGACATGCC
>JAFZNL010000039.1 GCA_017550925.1 Lachnospiraceae bacterium
GCACATCCGGAGTCTCAAGTCCGTGATCCGCGGAGTTACGAAGCAAATGCATCAAAGGATCACCGATCTCATCTACCACGGTACGGTCAAGCTCTGTCTCCTCACCGGACATCTTCAGGGTGATCTTCTTATTCAGCTGCTTGGACAGGTCGCGGATCATCTTCGGGAACTTCTGTACCACGGTCTCGATAGGTACCATTCGAACCTTCATAACGGATTCATGCAGGTTCGTGGTCACACTCTCGAGATACTCGATCTGCTCGTTGAAGGAACCGCCGGTGACCATGCCTTCCTGGGTGGAAGCGGATACCAGAGAGTTCTTTGCGATGATCAGCTCGCTCACAAGATTCATCAGCACATCGAGTTTTTCAATATCCACACGAACTGTGCGGTTTACAATGGGCTTGCCCACCTTCTTATCTGCTGCCGCGCCGCCATTTGCTGTCTGGGCAGCTGCCTTATCTGCCGCAGCCGGAGCACGCAGGCCCGGTGCCATTGCACCCTCTTTGGCTTTCTCGGCCGTGTCGGCTTTTGCTGCCGGCTCGATATCGATCTGTCCGATATATGCGGCCTCGATCTCGGATACGTTCATGATAGCTTTCTTCACAGCATCTGCACTCTGCTCGGAAATGATGATCATGGAAAAGTCTTTTTCAAATTTCTCATCTTCAATATCCTGTGCGGAAGGATTCGAAACAATGATCTCGCCAAGCTCTTCAATGGCTTTGAATACCAGGAACGCTCTCGCTGCCTTCAAAATACAGCTTTCCTGCACATAAACCGTGGTGCCGTAAACCTTCTTGCCCTGGGCCACCGCTTCGCCGAGCACCTTGTTCTCGGTGCTGCCCAGCTTGATCTGCTGCCATTTGCCCCTGTCCTCTTCATCTGCTGCAGCTTCCTGCGCATCTTCTGCCTGGGCAGGTGCTTCCTGCGCAGCATCCGGCTCCTCTGCTTTTTCTTCCGGTGCGGATTTTCCGTCCAGATAGTCCTTCAGCGCCTTGATCAGATGCTCATTGGCGTTCTCACCTTCATCAGAAGTGGACTGGATGTTTTCCGTGTATTCTTCCAGCGCATCTAAGCACTGGAACAGCAGATCCACCATCGGACCATCCACCTTGATGGTATTGTTGCGCACTTCGGAAAAGACATTTTCCATATCATGCGTCAGATTCTGCATCCGCTTGTAACCCATGGTGCCTGCCATGCCCTTCAGCGTATGGGCACTACGGAAGATCTCGTTGATGGTGTCCATGTTGTCAGGCTCCTGCTCTAAGATCATAAACTGATCCGAAAGCGTCTGCAGATGTTCTTTTGTTTCATCGAGGAAAATTTCGAGATATTGTGTTACATCCATGTTATTTAACCCCCACGTGTTTTGTGATGGCCGAAGCCAGATTTTCCAATGGTTCCACTTCGTCAGACAATCCTTTTGTTACCGCTGCTCTTGGCATGCCGTAGACAGCGCAGGTAGACTGCTCCTGGGTGATGACATGGCACTTTTTCTTAGGCTTCAAGTTGGAGATCCCCTCCGTACCATCAGCCCCCATGCCGGTCATGACCACACAGACTACATTTTGGTACCCGCATTCCGCCAGTGATTCGTACATAAAGTTGGCACAGGGTTTCACGCCTTCCCTATGGGGCCCATCTGTCAGATGAACTACATGGACTCCGCCTTTTTGTACGATATTCATATGCTTTCCGCCGGGTGCGACATACGCATGGCCGCTTAAGATCTGTGTGCCTTCCGCCGCTTCCTCTACTGTCAGCCTGCTCTGGGAATTGAGCCGTTCTGCCAGCGATGCCGTAAATCCGGCCGGCATATGCTGAACGATGAGTACCGGTGCATCCAGATTTCCCGGAAGAAGGGGGATTACCGACTGCAGCGCTCTCGGCCCGCCAGTCGATGATGCGATGGCCACGATCTTATCCCCTGATGTTCCCTGAAAAGCACTCCTGCCCGTCAGTGGCATCAAAGGCGTCTGTTTCATCCCCGCGTTATAGCCGGGCACCTGCTTTGGCGCTGCGGTCGGGGCCGGCACTCTCGAAAGGATCAGATGTGCCCTGGATACCTCGTAGAGCCTGTCCAAAAAATCTTTGGCAAACTCATCGTTTTTTGCCCCCATAATGGAACTTGGCTTGTGGACAAAATCCACCGCTCCCAGCTCCAATGCCTCAATGGTGATCTTTGCGCCTTCCGTGGTTTCCGTAGAAAAAACCAGGATTCTGACGCGTTTTCGCATCTCCTGAAGCTTACGCAACACCGTCAGACCATCCATCCTTGGCATGACCATGTCCATAACAACTGCATCATAGGTATTCGCCTGTATGAGATTCAGGCCTTCTTCCCCATTGGACGCCGTGTCGCCGACCTCAAAACGATCGTCTGAATTGATCATATCACAGACCAGTCTTCTCATGAGTGCAGAGTCATCTATGATAAGAATTTTTTTCTTCACGATGTAGATTCCCCCTGGTAGATTCTTTGCTATTACCGATTTTTCATTGGCATTCCCCTACCTGTTTCCCCTGATACGGATCTGACTATCCGTTCCTTCTTTGTCTGTTCTTTCTCTCTTCCTCAAAAATATACCGGATGATCTCTTCACGCACCTCATTTTCCATGTTCAGGTACTTCACGCGGTGCTCATACTGCCCTTCTTTTCCGGGCACTTCGTAGGAATCGAGGATCTTGCCGGTAATATCGTATTCCTTGTCCTTGCCATTGATATTCAGTACATAAGTCAGATAGATCAGCGTGCCGGGCTCATAACGTGACTTGGAAACAAAACGCACGCCGCCGCCGCTGATATCCACAATGACGCTGTGGGTCATGGGAAGTCCTGCCTGGTAATACTTCTCATTTCGCTGTGCTGCCTCTAATTCCTGCTCCTCAAGCTTGCGGGAGGACATTTTCAAAATACAGGCAAAACGGTAATACTCACGGCGCTGATACTTACGCAGGTTGGTTGCCGGCTCACAGAGCAGGATATAGGTACTGCCTGTTTTGTAGCGGTCCTTCACCCTGGCATTGCACTGATACAGACCATTCGTTGTGTAAAAATAAAAGTCAAAAACGCCGCCCACCGGAAGCAGGATCAGCTTGGACTTTTCCATGGGCATATGGATCTCAAACTCTTCATCCGAGAGTACGTCATAGACTCTGGATTCATAGTTTTTCTTTCCTTCCGGCTCGTTTTTGTCCTTTACCATGATATCTACTTTATTTCCCGGACTGACGATCTTTGTTAACAGATGGTTCCCCTTTGATTCATATTATAGCTTTCGCTATGTTGTTTGCCTTTACTATGATGACTGTTCTTTTTATAAAGTGTTACGCCCTCTTATTCGCGATGATGTGTGTGAAAAATGCAGCCATCCCACGCTTTTTCACCTGTGCCTGCTCGCCGTACATCAGCGTTCTTGCCAGCAGTTCATAGGCTTTGGCCGACTTGGCGTTTGCATCCGCTAAGGATACCGGCATCTGCTGCATGACCGCAGCGGCCAGTTTCGGATCCTGGGGTACGCTGCCAAGATAGCTGACAGGCACCTTTAGATATCTTGCCACAACGGCGTTGAGCTTGTTATACAAACTCTTTCCGTCTTCGGGATCTTCCACCCTGTTGGCAATGATCCGGATCTGGGTCATATCCGGCAGATAGCGGGAATGCCTGTTCAGCGCTTTTACCAGCGAGTAAGAGTCCGTGATGGATGTAGGCTCCGGCGTTGTGATCAGCAAAATCTCACCGCTTGCCACCAGAAATTCCAGTACCGCATCGGAGATACCCGCCCCTGTATCGATGATGATGATATCTGCGATGGAATCCAGCTTTGCCAGGTTTTGTATGATATAAGCCAGATATTCACGGCTTAAATTACTCATGCCCGCGATGCCCGAACCGCCTGAGATAAAGCCCACATTTCCCGGTCCCCAGGTAATGATCTCAGTAATGTCCTTGCCCTGATAGATCAGGTCTGACAGATTATACCGGGGCACGGTACCGAACATGATCTCAATATTGGCAAGCCCAAAGTCCGCATCTAAGATGATAACCCTTTGCCCGAGACGCTGGAACTGGATAGCGAGGTTGATAGCCGTATTGGACTTTCCCACACCGCCCTTTCCGCTGGTTACAGTAATGACTCTGGCCAGAGGTCTCTGGGGCTGCTGATTCATTTTTATGATATTTCGAAGTTGTTGCGCCTGATCCATCCTGCCTCCTTACTGCCCGACTTCCTGGTCGCGCCCGCCAAGCAAGAGTTTAACAGTTTCCTGCGCATTAAAGATCTCAATGTCATCCGGCACGTTCTGACCGATGGTAATATAGGCCAGCGGCGCGCCTGTATAAAGCCTGAGATTGAGCATGCTACCCAGCGTTGTTGTCTCGTCGATCTTGGTAAAGATCAGTGAGAATTTGGTCATGTTCATGTAGGTATCTGCGATGGAAAGCAGATCCCTGTATTTTGTCGTCGCAGAGAGAACC
>JAFZNL010000375.1 GCA_017550925.1 Lachnospiraceae bacterium
CGGCTTTTTGCCAGCCTTTAAATTTTTAATCCCTTTTCGGAAAAGTGTTCCCAAGCGAATATATTAAATCAACGGCAAGGATTATCCAAATATGTCATGTTATAGGAATTTTTCATAAAGTCGAAAATATACACATAACAATAATCCAGCTGCGTATCCCAATCAGCATCCTCTATGGTAGCATTTGTTTCTGAATATGTAATCTGTATCTTAATAAGCGTAGCTGTTTCAACTTGTAAATCCGCCTCATTTATTTCCTGCTTTGCAGTTACTAAAACTTTTTTATAATCGTCTCTTAATTTCAAGTCTTTTATAGGTTTATCTATCCACCAACAGTATCTCGTCCGCAAAAAACCGCCATTATCATCAGATGTATATAAAGCATATTTATAAAAAGCATCAGTTTCAGGAGTGATAATATCTGAAATCTTTTTAAGCAGCTCATATAAAGTCATAGCCTGTCTCCTTTCGATTACTTTTAGTTTCATTTTTTCGATCTAGCGGATTTTTCTGTCTTTTAGCACACTATTAGCGAAAACCTATTCAATCAGACCCACAATTCCGAAAAGGGACAATTTTTATTATACATCATTTCCGATATACATGAAACCCCCGGCATCTTAAGGCCGGGGGGTAATTGATATCCAATACACCAATATCCATTATATTTTCCTAACATATATCATCAATTGATAACCAAACGTTGCCCATCATTTCTTGTATCAGCAAATATCTTCTTTCAGCACATCGATCACGCTGCCCTGCCGCATGGCCGGTGCGGCGATCAGCATGCCGATGCCAACGACGATGAATACGCCTGTGGCTGCCAGCAGGTAGACCGGAAGGCTCAGTTCAAAAGCCACGGTGGGTGATGAAAGGTTTTTATACATCAGGAAACTGAGCAGCGCGGATACGGGAAGTCCGATCACCAGCGCCCGGATACCAATTAAAAAGGTTTCCAGAAAGAGCATCTTGGAAAAGCCCTGGTCCGTCATTCCCACGGATTTATACATGGCAAACTCTTTTTTCCGCAGCTGCATACCTGTGGAGATGGTATTGATAATGTTTGCGATCACGATCAGCGCGATCAGGAACACAAAGCCGTACATAACGGTCTTCAGCACTGTGATCAGGGTTTTCATGATGATCAGTTCGCTTTCGATATCGCTGGAAGAAGTATTGTGATAGCCGTCAAACTCCAGGATATCCGCTACTTTTTTCTGCACCGCTTCGTGGTCTGCGCACTGCAGTCCGAAGGTGCATTGCAGGTCAGCCGGATCCACATTGTTCACATACGCCTCATGGAACATTGACACCGGTACATATACGGAAATACTGCCCTTGGGCGAGAGCTTGTATTCATCGATCTCATCGTCCCAGGAAACAAAATCCGTGATGGTTACCGCCGGCGGATTGCCCTTTGGATCATCATAGAAAAGCCTCTGTCCTAAGATCCCGTCATGGAACACTGCCTTCTTTGATTTTTTATGGTTATAGTTGTTCAGCAGCACACCGCAGAGCGTATCGCCAAAGTACTTTGTTTCATCGATTCCGTTCTTTTCGCAGATCTGCCGGAAGGTGTCATCCTCCACAGGAATCACCCAGATGGAAGGATCCCTTTCAAACAATCCCTGATAATCCTTTGTCAAAAATGCGGGATCCCGGACTGCCTCATTGGGTGTGATCCGCGGCTTACCCTCTTCATCGGTATTTAAAAAGCTAAAGGAGATCATTTCCGCCACATAGATGTTGCTGACGCCGTCAATCTTGCTAAGGTCTTCCTTCAGCCGGTCCGCTTCATCCAGGGCTGCCGATGCAAATACCTGGAAGGGAATCTCGATCTCATAGGCGTTGGCTTTATTAAACAGATCCATGAAGTAAAAACTGCATAAAAACATGATAATGGAAACCGCCATGGAGATGGTAATGACCGTACCCTTCTTTCCGTTCCGGCGGCTGTTCTTCGATGCCAGCTCCCCTTCATAGCCAAAGAGCAGACGCACCAGTGGAAATACCCGAAGTCTCTTTGCTTTCAGTTTAATGTCGTTGCTCTGCCTGAGTGCTTCGATGGGCGTGATCTTCGATGCCCGGATCGCCGGCAGCAGAGAAGAAAGCAAAATGGTCAGGCCGGCAAAAAAGATCACCAGCACTACGATCAGTGGATGAATCTTCACAGGGATGTTCTGCATGGAAACGCTGATCCCCCTTACCATCTTGGAGTCGATGATCAGGGATCCCACAAAACTCAGGGTTGCAAAGCATCCCAGAAGCCCCACCAAAAAGCCGATGGGAATGCCGATGAGTCCCATCAGAAATCCTTCATAGTACACCGTTGCCCGTTTTTGCTTTTTGGTGGCACCCACGCTTGCCAGCATGCCGAGATATTTCATCCGCTCCGTCAGTGACATGGCAAAGGTATTATAGATCATGATGACGGAGGATACGATAATGATGGCAAGGGCAAGCCCCATGAGGCGGAAGACCGCTTTGACCGTATTGTAGGGAAGGTCGAAGGCAAAAATGCTCATCAGGTATTCCGTGTTGATCTCCGATAATTTCGCACCTGCATTTTGAGTGATCTCATCTATGGTATGCACCGACCATACATCCGGTTTTTTCAGGGTAATAAAGGTTTTATTTTCCGCCGGCAGATCCCCGCTTTTGATCCCCCGCAAGATCCGGAAACTGCTTGTGGGTTTATTTTCATGAAGGATAGCAGTTATCTTGCAGGTACACACTTCTGTTGCGGTAAATGACTCAGCAGACCTGTAGGCGCCTGCCAGATAAACGATTTTTCCCTCTTCCATGATCGAGCGGTACCCTTCCGTAAAGGTAAGCTCATCTCCGATTCCGATGGTCAGTCCGTTCTCCTTCAGGAGTTTTTCTTCCACCGCGATCTCGTCCTCGCTTTCCGGAAGTGTCCCTTCATAATCACAGGTTACCATCTGGGTCAGGTTTTGGTTATCTGCATGATAGATATTACCGACCCGGAACCGGTCGCTGGCACCGGTATCCATCTGAAAACCGCTGATGGTCAGATCGTCATTTGCAACACCCGTCATCTCGATCCGGGAGTCATTTTTCAGATATGAAAGAGCCCCGCTGTCCGCATCTTCATAGATGGCCTGCCAGTTTCCGTCGGCAATGATGGATACATCTGCCACAAAACTGAATACAGAATAAATCCCCGTCAGCATGGCCGTGATCAGCGCGGTGGCCGCGACAATGCCAAACACCGTGATGATGGTTCGTTTCATATTGTTTCTGATATGTTTTACGGTAAGAGTCATCATGATATTCATACTTCTCTCACCTCATCTTTCGTAATCTGTCCGTCCTCGATGGTTATCACCCGGTCGGCAGAAAGTGCGATCCTCTCATCATGGGTGATGATGATGACGGTCTGGCCTGCTTCTTTGTTGAACTTGCGAAGGAGCGCGATGATCTCCTTACTGTTTTTGGAGTCCAGATTTCCTGTGGGCTCATCTGCCAAAAGCAGCGCCGGATGGTTGATCAGCGCCCTGCCGATGGAAACCCTCTGCTGCTGTCCGCCGGACAATTGATTGGGCAGATGGCGGAGCCTGTCACTTAAGCCCAATTTCTCCACCAGTTCCTGCAGCGTTTTCTGATCCGGCTTTTTCTTTTCCAATAAGATAGGCAGCGTCATGTTCTCTTCTACGGTCAGGATGGGGATCAGGTTGTAAAACTGATAGATCAGACCGATCTGGCGTCTGCGGAAAATGGCAAGGTTCGTTTCATTTAAAGCGGCGATATCCGTTCCGCTGATCAGCACCTGTCCCGAAGTCGGTCTGTCAACACCTCCGAGGATATGCAGCAGCGTGGATTTGCCGGAGCCGGAAGGACCGACGATGGCTACGAACTGCCCTTTTTCCACGGTAAAGGAAACGTCTTTCAGGGCATCCACCCTGGTCTCTTCTTTACCATATGTTTTGCATAGATTTTTGATTTCAAG
>JAFZNL010000376.1 GCA_017550925.1 Lachnospiraceae bacterium
CACATCTATTTCACTTCCCGATTTCGTTTTCAAAGGTTCAACAAAGCCTTTTTTCTGACTTCTGTTTTTTCATAACTCACTTTACACTACCTAACTCATGATTCCGCTCCTTACTTTTGTTAGTATCTTTTTGCTACTATCTGATCATATAATAGTAGCATTTCGCTACTATGTCAAGATGTTTTTTAAACAGACATCAAAAAAGACCCCGGCGATGATCTCGCTGAGGCCTTTCCACCTTCCTTTTATAAACTTCCTATCGCAAGTCCGGAACAGTCTTTCTGAGAGAGCCTTATCCTTCTCCCACAAGGTTTAAGAGCTGTCCCGTAATATCTGCCATCTCACCGGAGATCCTCTTGGAATCATGGGCAATGGCCATATTGGACTGTACGACATTTTCAATCTTATCGATCTCAAGCACCGCTTCGGCTACGGCACTCACATTCTCTCTTACCATGCCGGCGATCTCTTCCACTTCGGTATCTACCTTTGAAATGATCTGCACAACACTCTCGAACTCTGCTGCCGTATTATCCGCAATCGCTTTTCCGCTCTTAACAGCTTCAACAGAGTTCTTGATCAGGTCGTTGGTTTCTTTCGCTGCCTGGGAAGAACGGGTTGCCAGCTCTCCCACCTGTGTGGCAACGACAGCAAAACCGCGACCGGAATCTCCCGCACGGGCTGCCTCGATAGAAGCATTCAGCGCCAGCAGATTGGTCTGCTCTGCAATGGAATCGATCTCTGCAATGATCTTCTCGATCTGCAGTGAGATTTCGCTGATATGGTTTACGGAATCGCTCAGTTTGCTTATCTGCTCCCTGGTCTTGTTGATCTCAGCTACCGCTTCTTCCGTAGTATCAGTCACTCTCACGGTCTCATCCGCGCTCTTACCGAGTTTTGCTTCCAATGCATGCAGAACGGATTCCAGTTCTTCGATGGCATCCTTCTGATCCTCTGTACCACGCTCAATGGAAGATGCGCCCTGCATGGTATCACGGGATACTGTCTCCAGATTGCCGCAGGCCATTTTGATATTATCGATCAGCTGAAGGTTGCTTGCCATATCCGCCTTCTGCCTGTCGATCAGTTCTTCATTATTGACCATCGCGTCCTGGATATTGGAGGCCATGGAATTGATGCTCTCCGAAAGCTGTGCAAACTCGGGACTGCGGTTTTCCTGGATCTGGATACCGAAGTCTCCGCTTGCGATCTGTTTCAGCGCTGAATTGATCCTGTAGACGCCACTGATGATCTGTCCGTCCACAATACGGCTGATGATGACCAAAAGCGCCAGAAATACGATGATCATGGTGATGGTAACCACAAGCGCTGTCGAGGTGCGCTGGGAATAAAACTCATTGGACGGAAGGAAGGTTCCGATCAGCATATCATTATACTCTTCCGTCGTATAATACCCGCTTACGCCATTGATCTTTGCCTTGCCGTTTCCTGCTGCAAGACCTGCCGGAAAACCGATTTCCGTTGCGGCCTTACCGATCATATCCGCCTGAGGGTATGCAAGGAGAGTTCCCTCATTCTTATCAATCGCAAACACATAGCCGTTATTACCATACTCAATCTCTGCCAGCACTACATCAATGGCTGTCTGCTCTAAGGTTTTCGCCAGGATCTCCGGCTTGATGCCGACCTGAACGAACCCCGGCGCATCTCTTCTTGCCACGCCGATATACTGCACGACTACGCCCTCGGCAGCATTTTGCTGGGGTTCCTGAACGATCTCAATAGAAGGATCATCATTGATCACCAGGAAGGCTGCCGACTGTTCGCCGCTGCCCATATCAAAACCGATATAAGCATCAACGGTTGAATGGGTGATGATCCCCTTATCGTCGATAACATGAAGTTCATCCACCATCAGGCGCTGGCAGATCTCACTCAGCTTGCCGGGCTGATCGAGAATGGAAGGATCCGCTGCCAGGAGATCTGCAAAAGCCCTTGACTTCGCCAGGTTGTTTTCTCCCACGTTGGTTGAAAGCCGTTCAATCTCTTCGTCATTGCTGACCAGTTTTTCACGGACCGTTGCCAATTTGTCCTGTGACTGCTGCCGCTGACTTCTGCTGGTCAGCACAGTCTGCAAAATAAAAATGACCGACAGCGAAATAACAAGCGCCACGATCATAAATATGCACAGACTTTTGGTAAAAATCTTTTTCATATGCGTCCCCCTTCTATGTACATAAAAGATAGATATATCCGACCGGTATGCCCAACCGGATCACGGCAATATTATATCTTTATTCGGTATAAATATCAAGATTTTCCGCTCCTGCCCGCCCGATAAAATCGTCGCCAAAAAATTAATTCTTGACATTTCATTCCCAAAGTGTATATAATGCATATACACAATAATATTATTGACGAGGAATTCCATATGGACATTATCATCAGCAACGCTTCCGGTGTGCCTATCTATGAGCAGATTGAGGAGCAGATCAAGAGCATGATCATGAACGGCGACTTATCAGCGGGGGACGCCCTGCCGTCGATGCGCCTTTTGGCGAAAGAGCTTCGGATCAGCGTGATCACAACCAAACGGGCCTACGAGGACCTGGAACGGGACGGATTTATCGAATCCGTTGTCGGTAAGGGCAGTTTTGTCAAAGGCATCAACAGCGAGATCATGAAGGAAAGCATGCTTTTTGCCATTGAAGAATGCCTGGAAAAGGCAGTGGATAAGGCAATCCTGGGCAAGGTATCCCTTTCCGAAATGCAGGAGATGCTTTCGATCATTTATGAGGAAAAGAAAAATGAATGAGATCAAAAATGTCATCGAACTTGCCAATGTCACAAAAGACTATGGTGACTTTAAACTGGATAACATCAGCTTTACCGTACCGGAAGGCTCCGTTTGCGGGTTCATCGGACAGAACGGCGCCGGAAAGACCACGACCATCAACCTGATCCTGGATATCATCACAAGGGACAGCGGCGATGTGCAGGTCTTTGGCCAGAACATTGATCAGAACAGCGCCGCCCTGCGGGAAGACATCGGCGTGGTCTTTGACGAAATGGGCTTTCATGAATTCATGACCGGCCGCGATATCAATATCATGATGAAGAACATCTATAAAAACTGGGACGAAGCAGACTTCTTCGATTACCTGAAGCGCTTCAGCCTGCCTTCAAAGAAAAAGTGCGGGGACTTTTCCCGCGGTATGCGGATGAAACTGCAGATCGCTGTTGCCCTGTCCCATAAGGCAAAGCTTCTTGTCATGGACGAGCCTACCAGCGGCCTTGACCCCATCGTTCGAAACGAAATGACCGATATCTTCCGGGAATTTGTTTTGCAGGAGGATCATACGATCCTGCTCTCTTCCCATATCACAAGTGACCTGGAAAAGATCGCAGATGAGGTGGTCTTTATCGACGGCGGCAGGATCGTGCTTGCAGGCAACAAGGATGAGATCCTGGAAAAACACGGGATCCTGCGCTGCAAAAAAGAAGCACTTTCCCAGATCAGCTCCTCCCTGGTGGTAGGCAGCGAAACGAGCAGTTTCGGATGCGAAGTACTGGTCAACGACCGGCATGCGGCGACAAAGCTCTATCCGGACATGGTATGCGAGAGCGCTTCCCTAGAGCAGATCATGCTGTACTATGTCAGCAAAGATCGGAGGTGATCCGGTATGAAAGGTTTGATCCTGAAGGATGTCATGTGTTTAAAGCATCAGCTCCGGGTCTTTGTCTTTGTGATCATCGGTGTTGTGTTCACTTCCATCCTGTTCGTGCTCAGCGCCAGGTACGGAAACCTTGCAATGGCCGGCGCGGAGATGCTGCAGACAGAGCAGGCCACGGAGATTGATGTCAAAAATCTCGCATCGGTGGCACTCGTCCTTTTCATGCTCCTTCCCATCGCGACGGTCGGTGATATGGCAAATGTTTTCGAGGCGGACGGCAAGGCGGGTTTTTACCGATTGGCAGGTGCGCTGCCCCTTCCCATCAGCAAGCGTCTTTTGGCAAGATTCCTTGCGATCTATGCCCTATTCGGGATCGGCACGCTGCTGGACGTG
>JAFZNL010000377.1 GCA_017550925.1 Lachnospiraceae bacterium
ACAACGGAGGCGACGGTGGCAGCGTAGATAATGTAGGGTCAGTAAATAGTTAAGTAAACGTTTCTGTTAACGGAAATGAGTCGGGAGGTAGTTCGGACAATGTCTCAGGCAGTGGAAATGATGAATCGGGCAGTGGAAACGGAACCGACAATGGGAATAACGATGGGAATGACCAGGCAACGCTCTTATCGTTGACACTGGACAAAAGCAAAGTGACATTAGTAAAGGGCGATAAGCTGCAGCTTGCTGCAAGGCCTGTTTTCGCAAATGGCAATACGGATATTGATGTCTCATGGTCAAGTTCGGATCCATCATCTGTGACCGTTACACAGTACGGCTACGTAAAGGCAATCAAGCCGGGGAAAAGCATCATCAGCATCACTGCCGGGGGAAAAACAGCTTCCTGCGTTGTGACAGTGCGCCCAGATGCAGTCACGTTGACGGGAATGAAAAGGACGGGGACGAACGCATCAAAAACGAAACTGACTCTTTCCTGGAAGGAGACAGATTGCGATGGTTATCTGATCTACAGAAATGAAACGGCAGGCAGTTCATTTAAGCTGTATAAAACCGTGAAGGGATCTGCTTCCACAAAAAAGAAACTGTCCGCGTTCCAGGGAGATAAGCTTTGGTACTACAAGGTGATAGCCTATGTAGAAGCAGCAGATGGCACAATGGTGAAATCCAAAGCATCCGATATCGTTTCGCTAGCGGGGAAAACAGCATTCCTGAGCACTAAGGCGAAAAGCGGTGGAACCACAAAATTGACCATGGATGCGAGTGTGGGTTGTGCGGATGAATACATGATCTATCGGCGGAAACGAGGAGAAGATTCTTATCGAAAAATTGGAACCATTTACGCAAAGAAGGGTAAGAACACCTATACCTTTACAGACCGAAAACTGAAGGTAGGCACACAGTATGAATACAAGGTCAGACCCTATGTGAAGCTGGGAAGTGGGAAGACCTATGCAAAAAAAGGATGGGCCACGGTTAAAGCCAAATCATAGTGATAATACGGTGCACGTGCTTTTTTCGGCCTTTTACAAGGGGATTGAAAAAAACATCCGAGGATGATACAATATATCCGTATGTAATGAAATATAAAACGCTATATATTGATTGCATTGATCCGTAATGGCGGCGTTTTGAAAAAATGAAAAAGAACAGAACCTGAAAGGAGAAGACATGAGAACTTATTTAGTCACAGGAGGAGCCGGTTTCATCGGTTCGAATTACATTCATTATATGTTTAAGAAATACGGAGACCAGATCCGTATCATCAACGTGGATAAACTGACTTATGCAGGCAATCTGGAGAATCTGGCAGAAGTTGAGGGTAGGGATAATTACACCTTTGTACGTGCTGATATCTGCGATAAGGATGCCATTGCAAAGATCTTTGCGGAAAACGACATCGACAGGGTGGTGCATTTTGCAGCAGAAAGCCATGTGGACCGCAGCATCAAAAATCCGGAAGTCTTTGTTCAGACCAATGTGCTGGGTACGGCTGTTATGCTCAACTGCGCAAGGGCAGCATGGGAAAAAGAAGACGGCAGCTATCCCGAAGGCAAGAAGTTTTTGCATGTTTCCACCGATGAAGTGTACGGTTCCCTGCCGGAGGGTGAAGGGTATTTCTATGAGACCACGCCCTACAGCCCCCACAGTCCTTATTCCTCCAGCAAGGCCGGATCGGATATGCTGGTAAAGGCTTATATGGACACCTATCATTTCCCGGCAAATATCACCAACTGCTCTAATAACTACGGACCTTACCAGTTCCCGGAGAAGCTGATCCCGCTGATCATCAACAATGCATTGTCAGGGAAAAAACTCCCGGTTTACGGCGACGGCAAGAATGTGCGTGACTGGCTCTATGTGGAAGATCATGCGAAAGCTATCGATATGGTACAGGAGCAGGGAAGACTGTTTGAGACCTACAATGTGGGCGGCCATAATGAAAAGCAGAATATCGAGATCGTACAGATCATCATCGATACCCTTTTAGAAATGCTGCCGGATGAGGATCCGAGGAAAGCACATATCAGCCGTGACCTGATTACCTATGTGGAAGACAGGAAAGGCCATGACAGACGCTATGCCATCGCGCCGGACAAGATCAAGGCAGAGATCGGCTGGGAGCCTGAGACCATGTTCAAGGATGGCATCAAGAAGACCATTCGCTGGTATTTTGAGCATGAAGACTGGATGAAGAATGTGACCAGTGGTGATTATCAGAAGTATTACGAGACGATGTATAACGTATGAATACCTTATAATAAAACTCTTATTACAAAATTGTAGAAGGTATTAGTGTGAGTAATTGAGTTGTTGGATAAAAATATCTCGAAAGAGTTTGATTTTTAAACGATTTGATAAGGGCATTATTGACGCATATTGAAGTGCGTTGTACAATGTTTGCACATTATAGATTGCTCATTTGCATGAAATAATAAAGCTGGGAGGAAGCATAGTGAAAAAAGCATTGATCACAGGCGTAACGGGACAGGATGGATCTTATCTGTCTGAGTTTTTGCTGGAAAAAGGATATGATGTACATGGTGTGATCCGCCGATCGAGTGTGGATTATCGGGAGCGTATCGCACATTTGGAAGGGCAGCCGCATTTTCATCTGCATTACGGAGATTTGTCCGACACATCATCGTTGGTGAAGGTGATCGGGTCTGTCAGGCCGGATGAGATCTATAACCTTGCGGCGCAAAGTCATGTACAGGTGAGCTTTGACAGTCCGGAGTTTACAGCCGATATTGACGCTACGGGTGTCCTGCGTGTCCTGGAGGCAGTGAGGATCACGGGACTTGCTGAAACCTGCCGGATCTATCAAGCAAGCACTTCGGAGCTATATGGCAAGGTAGAAGAGGTTCCGCAGAATGAAAATACGCCTTTTCATCCCTATTCGCCTTATGCAGTTGCCAAGCAGTACGGTTTCTGGATCACGAAGGAGTACCGTGAAGCTTACAATATGTTCTGTTGCTCCGGTATTCTCTTTAATCATGAGAGTGAAAGAAGAGGGGAGACTTTTGTTACAAGGAAGATCACGCTGGCAGCGGCGCGTATTGCCCAGGGCAAGCAGGATAAATTGTATCTCGGCAATCTTTCATCCCTTCGTGACTGGGGATATGCGAAGGATTATGTGGAGTGTATGTGGCTGATCCTGCAGCATGACAAGCCGGAGGATTTTGTCATTGCGACAGGCGTGCAGCATAGCGTACGTGAGTTCGCAACCCTTGCGTTCCATCATGCAGGGATTGAGCTGGAATGGCAGGGCGAAGGAATGGATGAGAAGGGAATCGACAAAGCTACCGGTAGGGTGCTTGTGGAGGTATCTCCCGACTTTTACCGGCCGACGGATGTGGTCAATCTCTGGGGAGATCCGACCAAGGCAAAGAAGGAGCTTGGCTGGAATCCCACGAAGACCAGCTTTGAACAGCTCGTTGAGCTCATGGTAAAGCATGATATGGAAAAAGCGGCCGTAGAACGTGCGGAAGAGCATATCAAAACAAATCTTGCGGAGTATCTGGAAAAGGGTGTTGTGAAGTAAATTCGGTGTGATATTTTTCGTGCTTTTTTATAGGAACTATGGTATAATGAACCCTGTATAGGGTTCATTTTTCTTTGGGAGGTGCATAGCATGGAAAAGATGAAAAAACAAGCGAAGGTATTGAAGCTTGCATTGGCGGTTTTGGCGCTTTCTGTGAGCTTTCTGGCAGCGGGAAAAGTGGATGCGCAGGCCGGAACCGTAAAGGTGACAGGGAAGTATTATCAGACGGATGCGAGAAAGATGCTTTCCAAGATAAACAAGTTCCGCACCGGCAAGAATGCCTGGTATTGGAATGAGACGGATACGGCAAAGGTAAAAGTTAAGGGGCTGAAGAAACTGACCTATGATTATAAACTGGAAAAGGTAGCGATGAAGCGCGCAGCTGAGATCGCGTTACAGTTTTCACATACGCGTCCCAATGGGCAGAGTTGTTTTTCGGCATATCCTGACGGATATGGCTGGAAGGGTGAGAATATCGCCATGGGAACATCGCGCATCATGTCTATGAGTGATGCATTCAAGCTTTGGCAGGAAACAAACTATCCTTATGCGGGACAAGGACACAGGCGCAATATGCTGCATAGCGGATTTACCTGTGTGGGGGTCGCATGTTTTGAGTATAACGGCTGCAAATACTGGGTACAGGAATTCGGTTCACCGAATAACGGAAAGAAGAAAACGAAGGCAGTGAACGGAAAGAAAACTGTGAAGGTCGCAAAATAAGGAAACTCTATATGGCAGTGAAAAGCCGGTATGGAAATACGGAGTGAGAATTTATGATTAGATTAGGGGGATATCATTATGTTCAAAAGTTTAAAGTTGAAGATCATAGTTATCATCGCAGTACTTTGCACGGCGGTTTTGCTGATCCAAAGTTATTCTACTTTGCACAGCATGGAAAAGAGCACGGAAACCTCACTGAACGAGAGCTACAACATCCGGACGGACTATTTTGCCTCTGAGATCAATGGCTGGCTGATCGACGGGACAGCAACGGTAAAAGCGGTGGAAACGGCAGTGATCGATTCAGAGCTCGGCGGCCCTACGGACGGCATCGTTAAGACACTGACGGATTCTACAGATAATGATGAACTGGCGGCCATGGTTTATGTGCAGATGGCAGACGGTTTATTCTTAAATGGTTCCGGCTGGGTTCCGCCTGAGGATTTTGACGGCAGGACCAGGGTTTGGTACCAGATGGCCCTCGATGCGAAAGGGAAACTTTGCTACAGCAGTCCTTATGTGGATGCCAATACCGGTGACCTGATCGTAACGGTTTCCAAGTATTTTAATAAAAACGGATGGGAAGGCGTTGCGGCTCTGGATGTGTATATTGACACGCTCCTGGCGGATATTCAGCAGCTGGTGGATAAGAACGGGGAAGAAGGCGCTTATGTCTTTGTGACGGGTGCAGATGACTCCATTATTTATCATCCGAATCCGGAATTCAGGTCAACGGTAGACAAGATCCTGACAGTGAATGACCTTGGCATTGATTATGTGGCAGCATGCGCTACCGATGATGAGGATGCAATCGCCGATTATGACGGCACCATGATCTATGTGACGGAAAAAACAATTGAAAACCTTGGCTGGCATGTTTATTATGTATCACCTGCCACAAACTTTGACCATGTAGTTAGTGATATCCGTAATCAGATGATCATCATCTTTATCATCTGTCTGGTGATCGCCCTGGTGGTTGCAGCAATCGCAGGATTTATGATCGCAGCGCCCATTACAGAAGCCAGTGGCAAGATCAAACGTCTCAGCGATGATGTGAAAGAGGGCAGGGCGGATCTTTCGGCGAATATCCGTACCAATGCCAAGGATGAGGTGGGGCAGCTTGTGGGGGCGGTCAATGACTTAAAGAATGCAATGGGGGACATCATAAAAGGTGTCACTGTTGCTTCCGAGGAGTTAACGAGAAGTGCGAAATCACTGAACGGCGCAGCCGCCAGGACATCGGATAATGTATCCAATATTTCGGCTGCCATGGAAGAGATGAGCGCAAGTTCGGAAGAAACTTCTTCCTCCACTTCCATCGTAACCCAGCAGGTAAATGATATTACTTCTCTGACGGAAAGAGTGAGCCAGAATGCAGCTGAAAAGACAGGCGAGATCAGCGATAGCCTGACGCATATCGATATCCGCAAGGGCGAGATCGAGGCAAATGATGAGAATATGATGGCCAGGCTGAATGCAGCCATTGAAAAGCTGCATGAGAGGATCAGCGATACCAAGAAGGTGGAAGAGATCCGTGCCATGACCCAGGGAATTTCCGATGTGGCAACCCAGACAAACCTTCTGTCCCTGAATGCTTCCATTGAGGCGGCAAGAGCCGGTGAGGCGGGGCGCGGTTTTGCGGTTGTTGCAGATGAGATTGGAAATCTTGCGAATAACTCCGCCAATATGGCAGGTAATATCCAGGAAGTTTCTGACGAAGTGCTTGCCATTGTTGAGCAGCTTGTCAGGGCAGCGGAAGAGGTTTCAGAGATCATGCTGCAGATCTCCAGGGAGAACTCCGAAGAGAAGAAGGTTTTGATCGAGGAGTATATCAAAACTTTGAATGAATGCTATACAGCCATGAGCGCGATCTCTACAGATAATCAGGAGATTTCCGTAGGCATCAGCAAGATCAGAAATTCCATTTCTTCCATCGATACTGCTGTGGAAGAAAATGCCCATGGCGTGACCAGTGTTGCTGAGGGCGCCGGTGAACTGGTTGCCGCTTCAGATGAAGTGCTGGGAGATGCCGGTTCCATCGAGCGTGTATCTTCGGAACTGATGGACAGAGTCGGCGGTTTCATTTATTAAAGTACATGGATAAACGATATACGAAAAGTGAAATATTGTTTCTGCTGGCTCTGGGATTTTGGCTGACAATGGCTGTGATCAGCAGGACTTATATCAAGGATCTGTTTGATTATCAGGCAGTACGTGAGATTGCGTATACAATTGCATGGATCCTGCTGGCGGCAAAACTGATCGCGGATGATTCTTTTGGAAAAAAAGGGATATTGGCGGCTGTTTTGGCAGTGTTGATCTATTTTATCATGAAACAAACGGATTCAGATAAGATGATCCTGCCTGTTATGCTGATGTTTAGTGCCAGGAATGTCCGGCATGAGAGCGCTTTTCGATTGTTTTTTGTCGTGCAGTTGCCTATCATGGTGTGTAGCATCATTTTATCCCTGACCGGCGCGATCGAAAACGAACTTTGGGATGAAACAGATAGACTTCGTTATTCGTTGGGTTATACATATTGTACTTATGGCAGCCATATCTTCCTGTTTTTGACCCTTGCCTATATGGCGCTTCGGAGGAAGCTAACAGCTGTCGAGGCACTGATTTTGCTGGGACTGAATTTCCTGTTGTACACCCAGACGTTGACCCGGACGGATATCCTGCTGTTTGTTCCGGCAATTGTTGGCTGTTATCTGATAGGCAGGCTGCATTTGGGTATATCGAGTATCACTCGGAGCCGTGTTTTGCTCATGTTGGCCGGTCCGGTAGTTGCCGGCATTTCCATCGCTGCGCAGTACTTTTATGATGAAGAAATCTATGTCTGGAGGAGACTGGATTCCGTTTTGAGAAACAGAATCAGTCTTGGACATGATGGGATTGAAACATACGGTCTCACGCTATTTGGCCAAAAGATCAAATGGGTCGGATCAGGTGGTCTGCGTCTTCATCCTGACTGGGTCTATAATTATGTGGACTGTTCCTATTTGAAATACCTGCTCAATTACGGGCTGATATTCTTTGTTCTGCTGATGCTGGCGATTGTCTTACTGGGGAAGTGGGTTGCAGATGCGAAAAATCCGGGAATGGTGGTCGCGTATCTGATCTGGCTTGCATTCGGAATGATCGATGCGGAGCTATTTGAATTGGCTTTCCAGCCGTTTATGCTTTTACTGGCAAAACCTTTATTTGAGGAAACAGCAGGGGCGTATAAAAAAGTGGTTGACATATTATGTAACCATTGCTATACTGAGGATGTAACAAATTTGTAACATTTATGTAATTTTTTGGAGTTTGTATGAATCGAGTAGTTAAAAAAGGAATGATGGCTGCAGCAGTGATGTTTGCAGCAACCTTATATACAGTTACCCCGGCGAAGGCACAGTTGAATTTGCATGCAGGCGCAGGGCTTTATGTGATTGCGCCTCTGATGGAGATCAAAACAGACGATGATTTTGTTTCTCCGAAAGCGGCAGATACAGTTGTGCAGAAATCAAATACAGAAACGGAAACAAAACAGGCAGCAGATGTAGCTGTAGAAGAAACGGCAAGCACAGTGTCAGGGGATTTGGCAGGAGACGGTCTGTCTGTGATTGAAACGGATGGAACGGTATCCGAGGACTCCGCAAACACTGTATCAGGAGACGACGTGACAGTGATCGATGCATCTTCTGTCAGCGGGAAAGAAGAGGTCCCGGTTCTTACAGGTGGTGCCGGCAGCATGGTAGTGGAAAGTGATCTTTTCACGGAAGAAGAGATGGCTGATGAGTTTGCGGAAGAGGAAGCGGCCGGTGGAGCCTTCGGTTATACACATCTTGGCGTTGTTTTGGTGGATGATCACTTAAATGTACGCGCATCTGCAGAAGAGGACAGCAAGGTGGTCGGCAAAATGGAAAGTGATGCCGGCTGTGAGATTTTAGATGTTAAGGGAAATATGGCACATATTACATCCGGTTCTGTGGAAGGTTATGTAAACCTGGATTATCTGGTTACTGGACCGGAAGCTGTTGAGTATGCGAAGTCCGCAGTGAAAGAAACAGCAACGGTTAGCTGTGATGGCTTAAAGCTCCGTGAGAATAAGGGTACTGACGCACCGGTTTACAGCATGGTGGCATACGGCGAGCAGCTGGAAGTGATTGAAAAGGATGATGAATGGGTTGCTGTCAAGTATGATGGCAAGAAGCTGTATGTATCCGCTGATTATGTATCAGTCGGTATTCAGCTGAAGACGGCGTTGAATATGACCGAGTTCCTGTATGGTAACGGCGTATCGGATGTGCGCATGGAGCTTTGCGAATATGCGAAGAAGTTTGTCGGAAATCCCTACGTATGGGGCGGTACTTCCCTGACCAAGGGCGCCGATTGCTCAGGCTTTGTTATGAGCGTCTTTGCAAAATACGGCATTTCCCTGCCGCATTCATCCAGGGCACAGGCAAATTGCGGTAAGAAGGTTTCGATGGCTGAGGCTAAGCCGGGTGACCTGGTATTCTATGCGAAGGGCAAACGGATCAATCACGTCGGTATCTACATCGGTGGTGGTCAGATCGTCAATGCAAGTTCACCGAAGACCGGTATCCGTATCGCGAACGCATATTACAGAACCCCTGTGAAGGTGGTAAGGATCCTGTCAGATTAAAGATTATTATAAGGTATTGAAAACCGTCCGGTCGCAGATAAGCGATGGGACGGTTTTTTTATGTAACATTTTTACAAAATATGAAATTCCATGCAACAGATAGGTGCCGATATGATACTATAAGAGTAAGTGAGGACGGATGGGATCGCCATTGCAGGTCCTCAGATCAATCGATCGAAAAATACCGGTTACCGGAAAACGAGGTGCGCGCATGCAAAGCGAAACCAAAGAGACTCAGCTGGCAAGAATGGCCATGGCCGGCGACAGGGAAGCGTTCGGGTCATTGTATGGCCTGATCGCTGCTAAGCTATATAAAACGGCATATTATACGTTGGGGAACAGGGAAGATGCTGAGAATGCCGTCAGTGATGCTGTTCTCGATGCCTGGGCGGGGCTATCTTCCTTGCGGGACCCGGCGGCATTTCAGGCGTGGATTTTTGCAATCCTGAACAATAAGTGTAAGCGGATCCTGCGGGAGTATGTGAAGAACCGGGAAAAAGGGAGTGACACGCCGGTGGAAGAGTTGGCCGAGCTGATCGGGAAGGAGGACGGGAGCCTGGCCCGGGCAGAGGATCAGCAGCTTGTGGAGGCAGCGTTCAAAGTACTGACCGAGGAAGAGCGGCAGATCGTATCGTTGACGGTTTTCGGAGAGTATGACAGCGGACAGATTGCAAAGCTGCTATCGCTGAACCGCAATACGGTACGATCGAAATACAGCAGGGCGCTTGTGAAGATGCGGGAAGTGCTGAGCGGATGAAAAAGTAAGAACCGAAGATCTTGATAAAGAATGAGACGGTGATGATATGAACGAGAAAGAACAAATGGAAATATTACAGAATGCCGGACCGGAACTGCCGGAGAGTCTGTCAGTAGAAAACATGATGGCGAAGATTGAAAAGATGACGCCAGAAGAACTGGCAGCCCGTCGGGAGAGCGTGGACCTGCCAGAGGATGAAGGGATATATGCTGTTGACGGACAGGATGACCTGAAGGCGCAGGATATGACGACCGATCATGATGTCAAATCAGTTGATCCAGATGGGGCGGAATCTGAAACAAAGCCCGTGGGTGAAAGGAAGGTTTCCTTCTTCCGCCGTTATCGCAGATACGTTTATCCTATGGCATCAGCAGCAGCGTTGCTACTGGTTGTCGGAGTTGCGATATTTGCAGGCAGGAATGGAATGCTCCGACGCGGGGACGGATCAGCAAAAATGGCTGAATCAGTAACCGCAGATATGGCAGTTGCTGCTGATTCTTATGAGGCAGCGGATGATGTGGCATATGCAGAAGAGGACGGCCTGATGACAGAGGAAACTGCGGATGAAATGGATAGTTTTACAAGCAATGCTGTTTCATCGACAGCGGCAGCGTCTTCTGCGGAGGATTCAGGTTATGATGCTTTCGTGAGTGAGCAGTATGAAAAGGCCTACGAGCATTTGGAACAGATCTATCAGATGCAGTCGAAGATGTTTGATGATGTGATAGACAATGTGGCTGTCGAAGATGAGGCAGGGGAAGAGCTTGAATTTCATGAGAAACCGGCACCTGCCCTTGGACTGGATGATATGCACAATTACACCGCGGCACCGGATGTTTCATTCGGTGATGACGATGCAGAGGTAGAAACGAAATCTGCAAGGGGAGGCGCATCTTCTGATAAAGCCGATGGTGACGATGCACAGGAAAGCATGGATTTTACGGATACCAATGTCCGGACGCAGGGCGTTTTACAGGGGGACATCGTTAAGACGGACGGAAAGTATATCTATGTCTATGATGAAAGGACGGAGCGTATCCGGATCTATGAAGCCAAGGATGGAAAGGCGGAAGAAAAAGGAAGTGCTTCGGTTGTCTCTGATATTACGAAAGGCGGCGAACTGTATGTCTTTGGTGACACCCTGGTTTTCATGGGAGAGAGCAATGAGGGCGATTATGAAAACATCAAAACTGTGATCCTGCTTTATGACATTTCCGACCGCAGCAATCCGGCACTTCAGAATACTCTGACCCAGGATGGCAGCTTGTATTCTTCGAGATTGACGGATGGGATTTTATATACATTCTCAAAGAAATGGTTTGACTTAGGAAAGATGAAACGTGAGGTTCCAAGGACCTATATTCCCACGGCGGAGGATCACCTGCTCAGCCCGGATGAAATATGTGTGCCCGAGGATATCAGGCAGTCAGAGTATGTGGTGATCACATCCCTGGATATCACGGAGGATTCCTTTACAGACAAAAAAGCGGTCCTGGCAGGATCTGACCTTTTATATGTCAGTGAAGAAAATATCTATCTGGCAGATCAGTTATATAACTGGAGCAGTTTTTCACCACAGACTGATACGCAGATCCTTCGGTTTTACTATCAGGGTGGCAGGATCAATCAGGAGGCAAAGGGGATCGTTCCCGGCTTTATCAAAGACGATTACTGCATGGATGAAAGAAATGGCAAACTGCGTCTGGTTACTACGTATACAGAAGACGGAGGGACATACAATGCTCTTTACGTTTTAGATGAGAACCTAATGAGGATCGGCGTGATCAAGAAGATCGCAGAAGGCGAGACCATCAAGAGTGCCAGGTTCATGGGAGATACGGCGTACTTTGTGACCTTCCGCAGTACTGATCCGCTCTTTGCGGTGGACCTGTCGGATGATACGGACCCGCGGATCATTGGATATATCAAGCTGCCGGGATTTTCAGCTTATCTGCATCCCTTAAACGATAACTTTATGCTGGGCATCGGATACCACACAGACCGGAACGGCTTTGCACAGGGCGTCAAGGTTTCTGTTTACTATATTGCCGATCCGTCAAATATACAGGAGATGGATACCCTGGAGCTAAGCCTGGAAGATGCAGTAGTGCTTAAAAATCCCAAGGCGCTGTATTATGACCCGGAAAAGAAACTGTATGGTTTCGCAGCATTTACATATGGTGCATTCGAAAGCGATGATCCGAAGGAGCTGTTTATGGCATTTTCCTACGAGGATCCTGTCAGCATCAATCCTGTGCTGGAGTATGAGATCGGTGAAAGCGGTGGGACTGTGGCACGGGCAACGAGAGGCATGCGGCTTGGAGACCATCTCTATGTTGTAGCAGCGGGATACGGGATTTCATCCTTTGATGTGGAGGGGATGAAGATTGTGCAGGATGGGATAATAAAATAGGGTAGGCAGCATGGTCATGATAACATGTGAACGAGGGTTAGAATGTCGTTGACGTATACTTGATTTAGTGGAATTATGACCGGTTTGAAGGAGATTTTCGGATATTTGCCTGAATCAAATAAATCTGATGGCTATTTTCTGATTCGGGGTTGACAAGAGAACATTTGTTCGATATAATATTTGTATATCGAACATTGAAAAGATATCGGGTTGCTTTCTAAATATCCTTGAATAGCGTAAAATCTTGAAGGTATATCGGCCGAAACCAAACAAAGGCCATATTCGATA
>JAFZNL010000378.1 GCA_017550925.1 Lachnospiraceae bacterium
TATCAAGTCAGCTGACGGCAAGAAGATGGCGTCGGTGACAGATCATACCCTGAAGGTGGAACAGGACTATGAGGATACCGTATTCAAGATGCAGGATATGAGTATCATGACCGAAACGGAGAATGAGACGAAGGAGAAAAAGGAGATCATTTATCTGCCGGCTGATGACGGACAGGTGATCACAAACGGTGAAACCGGCACAACCCTTGGGGTGACAATGATGGATGCCGATAAGGTATTGTCAGTCAGCACAGGGGCAAAGAGTCTTTGTGTCAACATCAATGCCACAAAGGAAAATGTGGCGGAGGTGAAACTCTCTGATGATTCTGACTGCACCATTTCTCTGGAAGGTGAATCGGGAGATCAGATGCTGATCACAAGGACTGTGGGTGAGGGAGCGGATGCAAAGACCGTCAGTCTGAAAGCGGAAGTCTCCGAAGAAAACGGTGCGCAGACAGCAAGTACCATAGAGATCTCTGAAGGCAGGATCGCCAATGAGAATTTCAACTTCTCCGTTCTTTTAGGAGAAGAAAACCAGGTGCCGGCATCACAACAGATCCCGCTTACCAATCTGAGCGCAAAGACAAAGAGCGCGGTTTCTTATACCGGTGAAAATGTTTATCCGGCAGTTGAGATCAAGGATGGAAATTACGCGTTGAAGGAGTGGCAGGATTTTGTCACGGTTTACATGAACAATCGCGATCTGGGAACCGCCAGGGTGATCCTGATCGGTATGGGAAAATACAGGGGTGAAAAGGAACTGACCTTTGTGATCACAGATCAGGAGATAGCCGATCAGGGTTCTGATCAGCCTTCCGGCGGTAATGGCGGCAATAGCGGCAATGGCAGCAGCGCAGGTCAGAGCGATAATGATACGGGAGCTGCCCGGGGCGGACAAGGGAAAGATACTGCGGCACAGAGCGGGCAGAGCGCGGCAGTCGGCAGCAAACTGACGGACACAACGACAGGAAACAGTTTCAAAGTGACCAAGGACAGTGCATCCGCGCCGGAGGTTTGCTATGTGGGACCTTCTAAAAAGGCGGCAGATGCGAAAACCGTTGTGATCGATAAGAGCGTAACGATAAACGGCGTGAAGTATACAGTTACCGGGATTGCAGATAAAGCCCTGAAAGGCAATAAAAAAGTAACTAAGGTGACTATCGCGGATAGCGTGACAGCCATTGGCAAAAATGCTTTTTCCGGGTGTGTCAATCTGAAAACTGTGAAAGGCGGAAAGAATGTAAAAACAATCGGAGCGAACGCCTTTAGCGGATGCGGCAAACTGAAAGGCGTTACCATAGGAAAGAAGGTAACAACGATTGGTAACAGCGCATTTATGAACTGCACAAAACTAAAGAAGGTGACGATCCCGTCCCTTGTGAAGAAAATAGGCAAGAAAGCCTTTTACGGCTGCAGCAGATTGTCAGGCATTACGATCCAGACAAAGAAACTGACCTATAAAAATGTGGGTGCCAAAGCATTTGCAATGACTGCTGCAAAACCGAAGGTGAAGACACCGAAGGGTAAGAAAACCGCATATCATGCACTTTTGCTGAAGAAGGGGCTGAGCAAAAAAGCCAGGTTCTGAAAAACGCGGTGGAAAATGGCTTCGATGGGGTCTTTACTGAAAGGCTGGAGAAGTGTTTAAAAACCAAGCTGAAGCAGGAACCGGAAGCCGCTTTCGAAGGCACCAATGCATATAACCAGCTCGTGAAGTTCGAAAACAAACTTCAGGCTGAGCGGGAAAGAAAAAAGATACACTCAAGGAGCATATGGCCAACGGTGGTCATAAGCTCATCGAAAAGCTCAAGGAAAACTATACCGGGAAAGCGCCGCATATCCTGCAGCCAAAGCAGGAAAACAAAAATGCCGTTAAGGGGATGTGAGAACAGGAGATGAGCACAGGAAAGCGCTGGAAATACAAAGCAAATGATGAATGATGAAAAAATGCAAGACGATCACAATCGCAATCGCGCTTTTGATGGCGCTGTGTACCGGAGGATGTCAGATGACTTATTTTGAACTTCCGAAAACTGATCCTGCGCTTTTTTCCTGGGAAACGAGCCATCTTGACAAAATCAGCGATCTGTCGTGCCTTGAGATACGAACGATCTTTCAGGAAGTGCCGCCCGGCCAGGAAGCAACAGTCCTGGGGCAGCTGGAGGGATATCAGGTTTACCTTTTAACGGGAGATCCGTACATGGAACTTGCCGAAATGAAGGAGACGATAGACCGCAGCGAAAAAGGATTTGCAGGCGTGATGTTTGACATCGAGCCTTATGGCCGGCAGGAGTGGAAACAGGAAGGGGATAATGGCGCTCTTTTGCAGGCATTTTGTGAAGATCTGGAAAACGCCTATTCATACGCAAAGGAGAGGGAGGTAGAGATGTTTCTCTGCATTCCTTACTGGTATGATGATCTGGGTTATGAAAGCGAGCTTGAACGGATGATACAAAACTGCGATGGTTTCTGTGTCATGAACTACTGGAAGGGGAAAGAAAAAGAGCATATCCGGGACGAGTACAAGCTTGCGGGGACATACGCCAGAAAGTTATGGACAGCGTATGAATTTGGCAAAGCAGACGGCGTAGGGATCCTGCCGCAGAACACCTATGCCGAAGAGGGGATTGAGGCAGCATTCAAGAACTACCGAAAGGTTTTTCAAAAGACCGGGATCAGCCCGGCCTATCATGATCTTGCAGCAATTCTTCAAATTATCTGAGTATTATCCCCAATTTTAGAAAATTTTAATGGATAAAA
>JAFZNL010000379.1 GCA_017550925.1 Lachnospiraceae bacterium
CCATGTTTTCTTTCGTGGATAATGCGGCAAGTGGTACCGGGCTTTTGAAGATGGGATCCGTTACGATACCCTTTGATATGCGAATGAGCAAGGACACAGAGATCTACAGAATCGTGAATACGGATGGAGGCAGCTATGGAGTTTAAAAACAGTATCACGGAATTTGACAAGGGAATGGATTTCTCGGACCGGTGTCTGTCGTTCCTGGACAGGAAGGGGCATGAGCTTTTTGCCACTGATGAAGAAGACGGGCAGGAAGAATCACTTGGCGGGCGGGAGGAAAGAAGTCGTATCCTTCGGCAGATCTTTAAGGGAAGGTATGAAAACCGGAGGAGAACAGAAAGTGGCAGGAGAGATTACTTTGGTCGAAACCTGCAGGGCAGAAACATCCAGAAAGCAGGTTCCGGCAATCGATGGGGCGTTTTTGTAGACGCAGCAAATATGACAAACAGCAGGAAGGAGAAGGAATGGTATGAATGGCGTATGGAACAGGGGAATTCATCATACGATGAAGATTCGCAAATCAAGAACAAATGGAGGGGAGGAGAAGGACATGGACAAGATGGCGGATTCACAGAGACGCGCAGCCAGAAAGAAGCTGGAAGAAGATCTGAAAGCGCGTCTTATGCAGCGGCAAAGGCAGATGAACGAACGGACCGCAAGGAACCCGGAGCTGACCCGGACGTTAAAAAGTCAGCGGAAAAAGCGCAGGTAAAGGCACTGATCAAACAAGGAAAGCTGAAGGAAGAAACCACAGGCAAGGTGCTTGGTTTCTGGGGAGATGATGGGGGGCATGAGGAAAACAAGGTAACTGTCCAGAAGGATAAAGGTCTTTTACGGACAACAGTTTCCGTATTTTTTTCGAATATCACGATCGTAACCATACTTATGATAGCGTCCATGGCCCTGCTTCCCGTAACACTGGGGATGTTTGTATCTATCCACATGGTTTCGGAGACGGTGGAACACATGCTGTCGGGTTTCCCGTCAAGGGGTCAGATCCTGGCGCAGGGAAGCCTTACCGAGGAAGAGATCGATGAGATTGTAGCAAACAGTGGAGCAAATCCCACGCAGGAGCAGGTGATCCGCTTTGCCTTATCAAAGGTGGGCTTTCCGTATTCCCAGGGACCTGCAAGGGCCAACGGTACGGCATTTGACTGCAGCAGCCTTGCCTACTATGCATGGCAGGCGGCGGGAGTGGATATCAGCTATGGAGGAGGCTATCCGCCAACAGCTGCGGTAGAGGCCAGTAAGATCTATTCCAACGGAACAGCGGTAACAACCACGACTGCATCAGCAGATGCCCTGCAGCCCGGAGACCTGATTTTCTACGGCGGACATGACAACGGCAGATACCTTGGGATCTACCATGTGGCCGTCTACCTTGGGAACGGGGAAGTGGTGGAAGCCATGAATGAGCGCTACGGCGTTGTATACGGCACGCTTCGGACCAAAAATGTAATCTTAGTACTTAGACCATGAGAAAGGGAGGAAAAAAGCTATGGCAGATGAAATCGCTCAGGTTGTAGACCTGGAATACAAAGGTGTTTATTACCTTTTGAAAGGCAGTAAGGAACTGATCGCAAAGATGTGCATGATGATCAGATTCCTGCATGAATGGAATCACAAAAAGTGGCTGGAAAAGCCGGGAAGCAGTACATGGCAGAAGATCCAGGAAGCAAGTGAGGGCTCAGCTCCGATCCTGGAGTTCCCCAAGGAGATGTTTGAAGAGACGATCGATATCTCACATGATCCGGATGTAAAGGGAAAAGGCTATATTTCGCCCTTTGAGTATTACTGCAGGAAGAATAACCTTCGCTACTGCATGATGCCTGATCTGAATCCTAATGATGACTATATCCCGGTGGCAGTGCTTTCACAGGAATTCGGCATCCATGATGAACAGATCAAAGCGTATATGCGCCGCAGGATCGAAACCGAAGAAGACAGAGATAAAGGGTATGAGAAAAAGATCGATGATGCGAAGAAAGCCCTGGAAAATGCAGAAGGATCGGAAAAAGAAAAGATTGAAAAAGACCTTGCAGAGCTTACGGATGCCAAAGAACAGAACAACGCACTTTTGCAGGAATCAAAGGAAAAGATGGAGCGAGGCAATGTACTGGATTTTGCTGAATATATCAAACAGGCAGAAGGTACCTGCGTTTTATCCGATCCCGATAAGGCAAAGCTGCAGGCAGAAACCTGCGGGATTGTGCGGGAGTATATGCCGGATGAATGTATGTATCCTATCAGGGATGCGGGGATGATCCCTGAAGGAAAGAAGGTCTACTATCTGCAAAAATGCGGTGAGGATTCCTATATCTCTGTGGAGCGGAGCTTTGAAGTGGATGAAAAGGGCTGTGTGTATTCCATCTACAGCGCCGAGCATCCGGACAAAGAAGATACTTATGTTCAGATCACGGATAAAGGCCTGACGAATGAAGAGTGGGCAGAGAGGCTGACGGAGTTTTTCAAAAAGACAGGACTCTATAAAGACCAGCCCATGAATGTGGCACGGGATGAGGAGAGTTTTTTTGATTACAGGGCGGTATTTGAAGAAAATTTTACAAAGGCCCATTCAGGTGGGCAGGAATTATCCGAGCAGATCCAGATTGAACGGGCCCCTTTAAGGGATGAGTCCATGCAGAGGGTAGCCTATGCAAGGAGCTTTTATTCCACACTGACGGTACCGGCTGACAAGATCATGCCAAATGAAAAGCAGATCCTGTCGCTGGAACTGGATGACGGCGTTGTAGAGGGGATTTCGCTTGTGGGGATCGACTCTGAAAAAGCAAAGATCAGTATCCGCTCAGATGAGGAGTACTGCCTTATTGGAGTAGACGGAAAAGAGAAACAGATCAGCGGTGATGAGATCATAAAAGCGGTTGAAAACAGGGCAGAACAGGAAAGTGCCAAGAAAACGCTTACAAGAAATGCAGGAAGGTAGGGCAGTATAATGAGCAACAGGCAGGCAAGCATCAAAAAGCATACAAGAAGCCCGAAGGAAACGGCAATCATATATTTCATCGGCCTTGCATTTAGCATTTATCTGGGAATCCTGATGGGAGCAGTCTATCTGGAGGGCAACAGCCTTGGCGAATTTATGGCCAATTTCAATGAATTTGTCATAAATGAGCGGCATTTTATCGTGGGCTTTACGAAGGCTACGCCTGCCTTTGCCCTCGGCATCTCCATGGCCTGGTCAGTGCTTTATATCCTGCAGGTAACAAAGATCGAGCATCCCTTTGCCGGTGAAGAGTTTGGCCGTGCAAAGTGGGGTAATGCAAGGACCTTTACCAAAGAGTTTTCATGCTTTAACCAAAAGTATGTGGTGACAGTAAAAACGGGGGATGTGGCATTGAAGCATCCCCTAAAGGTAAACACGGCAAATTACTGGCTGGCGGAAGGAGTGTATATCTCCATCTTTAATGAGAAGACTGCTAACCTTAATATCCTGATCGTAGGACCACCGGGCAGTGGTAAGAGCTTTAGAGTAGTACGGGCAATACTCAGTCAACTCTGTGGGAATTTCGTTGTGACAGATCCAAAAGGAGAGCTGTACAAGCAGTGTGGCCAGTACTTAGAGGATAACGGCTATGAAGTCATGGTCATGAATGTGGAATCGGAAGATGCGATGCCGATGAGTATTCATTTCAATCCGTTCGAGTATATCCGGAATGAATCCGATATCATGAGCATTGCCGGTATTTTAATGAAAGCCACCACACCGCCGGAAGATAATGGCGGGAACGATCAGTTTTTCGAGCAGTCCGCAGAGGTACTGCTTACAAGCATTATCTATCTGATCCATTACTATTATCCGAAGGAAGAGCAGAACTGGCATACCTTTGTAAAACTGCTTGATGCCACATGTGTTTATACAGGAAGGGATGGATCCATTGAAAACAGGGAAGGTGGTATCCTTGATATCGCCCAGCGTGCCCAAAGGTCATGGAAGGAAGATAAACATATGGATTCGGATTTCCCCGGGTATGTGGCCATCGAAAAGTATTATAACGGTGCGGCAGAGACCACATCCTCTATTGTGGCATCTTTGGATGCGCACTGTCGTTACATGAAACTGAAATGTGTGGAAGATCTGTTATCGGAGGATGAGATCCATATCGCTGAGGGTTTTGGATATTCAAAGCCGGGGCCCCAGTCAGATACAGGAAAACGGATCCTTTTTATCGTGACAAGCGAGGATAAAAGATATTATGACTGGATCCCGTCTATGGTATACTCCCTGTTTTTTGATGAGCTTTATCACCTGACAGCTATAGATCCGGATCTGAAAGAGTCACTTCCGCAGCACCTTACGTTTCTGATGGATGAGTTTGCAAATGTTACCTTGCCGGATTCCTTTGTCGAGAAGCTTTCCACCATGCGTTCGAGGAATATGTCAGCGGCCATCATCGTGCAGAACCTGATACAGCTGAAGCGAAAGTTTCCGAAATTTGACATGGATAAGGACCTGATCGGAAACTGTTCCATCATAGACATACTTGGGGCACCGGATATGGACAGCTGTGAGTACCTGTCAAAACATTTCGGTACGCAGACCATCCATAAAGCCAGTGATTCCGAGGCTAAGAGTCACAACGGAACCAGCAGCAGAACAGAAGATGTCATGCAAAAGCCGCTTCTGTCCGCAGAGGATATTTTTGCCATGAAAAAGGACGGAGAGTGTGCAATCGTGGTAAAAGGCACGGATCCTTTGTTTCAGCCCAAGTGTCGGCTGGAAAAGACAGACTTTGTAAAGCTCCTTTGCCGGAAGGATAAGCCCTATGATCCCGGGAAACGTCGAACTCGCTGTATGAACCTGCTCCGGGGGATGGGAAGGCCTATTTATGTTGACGATGAGGCAGTAGATGTGGCAAGAAAGCTTACAGACAATAAGGTGAAGATCGGCCATATCAACATGGAGGATCAGCAGGCATTTTACGAGGGGATGCTCTTAAAGGAGCCTCAGAAGACCGAGATTGATAAGGAAACCAGGAAGGTGCTGGCACAGAATGCCAAGCGATATCGGAAGAAAAAGGAAATGAACCGGGAAATCTCATTTGAAGAGTTCAGAGTCGATGAGGACGGAGTGATATGTGATGAAGCAACCTTTGTCAAAAGATGTGTGCTGGTCAGAACCCTGCAAAACGATGGCTTTTCCAATCATCAGGTTAGATGCTTAAAGCCGTTGATTATGGACGGTTATGATCATGAAAAGCTCCATATGCTTTTTAATCCGGGGAATGATACGGATGAGATTGAGCGGGTTGTAGGCCAATTGGTACAGGGGAAAGACTAATTATAGGTTGAATTATAGCTATATTATGTGGTATGCTATGATCAAAGAATGGAGGTGCTCCTTATGATTATAGATACTAACACAATGATTTCTATCACAGAAGTGAACCAAAACTTTTCAAAAGTAACTAAACTGGTGGATGAAAAAGGAACTGCGGTTATTCTTAAGAACAATGTTCCAAGATATCTTGTGATCGATTTTAGCAAAGCAGATGAGAGCGCAGTCGCATCTGATGAAGATGTCTTATCCATTTCAAAAAGATTACTGGCACAGAATAAAGAAGCATATGAGGTACTTGCCAAATGAGAAAACTGAGCAAAGAGCAGGTTTTGTTGCTCCATTCTCAGCTGATCGAAGAATTTGGCGGAAGTGATGGAGTGAGGGACTACAACCTATTGGATTCAGCGTTGGAAAACCCGTTTCAATCTTTTGCAGGTGAGGAGCTATATCTGACTATTCAGGCAAAAGCAGCCAGATTGGGGTTTGGATTGATAAAAAACCACCCGATGCTTGATGGAAACAAAAGACTCGGTACCCATACCATGTTGGTTTTCTTGGCAGTAAATGGGATTGAGATGAGATATACGCAGAAAGAACTCTACGAGACTATTTTATCGGTAGCTGCAGGGAGTCTTGACTATGAGGGTTTGCTCCAATGGGTACTTGATCACCAAGCATAAAAATATAACATCGGAATAAAGGGAATGGTCGGCATCTTCTGCCGACCATCTCTTTTTACGCCGGTATGCAGTTTTGAGCTTCATGTCACGAGTGCCGGTGTTGAAACCGTTCATGACACGCC